>JBJOHY010000109.1:0-5877 GCA_046047475.1 Actinomycetota bacterium
TGAGAAATCGCTTCGATGAAGATTCTGTCAGAGTAAGACCGGCACGAAACAGTCGACCTCGAAGTAAAGATCGACCAGCGCATGTAGATGCTGAACCCGCCATGGTGGTAACTATCGATCGTGGCCGATACACCTGCGTTCGGAAATCTCACCCCACCGATTTAATTACTGCAATTACTGCTCGAGAGCTTGGCAAGGCTGCAGTGGTGGTTGGTGACTTAGTCGACCTAGTTGGCGATTTAAGCGGCACTGCTGGCAGTCTCGCTCGAATCGTTCGAGTAAAAGAACGGACAACTTCACTAAGTAGAACTGCTGATGATAACGAATCAAGTGAGCGAGTGTTAGTGGCAAATGCTGATCAACTTGCGATTGTGGTTGCTGCCACGCAACCTGAGCCCCAACCAAGACTCATTGATCGATGCTTGATTGCTGGTTTAAATGAGAAACTGAAAACTATATTGGTTATTAGCAAGACCGATTTAGCTGATCCAGCTGAGCTAGTTTCAATTTATCAGCCACTAGTCAGTCAAATTATCCAAACTAAAAAACATATGGATCTAACTGAACTTAAATCTGCGCTAGCAAACCACACTACCGTTTTGGTGGGATCAAGCGGAGTCGGAAAATCTACCTTAGTAAATGCCTTGCTACCAGCTGCCGATCGTCGAACTGGTAAAGTAAATGAAACGACCGGGCGAGGTCGCCACACTTCAACTTCCGCGCAGGCCCTTGCGCTCGATAGTAACTCTTGGATTATTGATACACCGGGCATTAGATCTTTCGGAATTGCACACGTTACCCAAACCACTATTGAAAGTTCATTTGACGATCTAGCGCCATATTTGGCCAACTGTCTAAAGTCATGCCAGCATGACCAGGTCGATTGTGGTCTGAATCAGATTCCAGCTGAATCAATAAACCTGATTAATCGAGCTAGTTCACTACGACGATTAATTGCTGCGAAGAATTAATTGAACTGAACCCAGGACCAAACTGCCTCCGCACCAGAATGGCCAGTTAACGCAATGTAACCAGCAGCAAAAAGCGCAGCAATAACAGTTAGCACAGCTATTGGTTTTCGTACTTTGCTTCCTCGACGACTGCGATCCACTTGATATAACAAAATAACCAGCACTAACAGCGGCACACTCGCTAACGGAGCCAGCTTTCCCAGTGCAGTATGACGCTCTAATTCCATATCTAACCGTTCCAGCAACGCCTCACCGCTTAACTTGGCAACAATTGAGCTGAGCTGGCCTACTACGGTGATACCAATAATCACCGCACCATATTTCCTAGAAACCCCTGGCTTAACTGCCATGACGATCGCGGCAATTGCCACCAGCGGAATCAGCACTACGGCTAAGTGAACAATCAACGGATGAACCGGCAGCCCCATAACTAGGTCGAAAATTCCGGTTGATGATGACTCTGCTCGACTAACCATTTCTAACCCCGCTAGTTTTTCCCCATGAATCTCCCACTGATTGGTCCAAATATAAGCCCTGATTCTGCCAATGATCTAGTTATTGCGCACCAATTAGCAGATTTAGCTGACCAAATTACGATGACTAAGTTTCTTTCCAGCGATCTAAAAGTGGAGACTAAGCCAGACTTAACCCCGGTAACTGAAGTTGATCGTGGCGTGGAACAAATTATGCGCGAACATCTAGCTAAGTTGTTGCCTAATGATTCAGTACTAGGTGAAGAGTTTGGCCGAACTGGTGAAAGTAGCCGCTGCTGGGTGATTGATCCAATCGACGGCACTAAGAACTATGTTCGCGGCGTGCCTGTGTGGGCATCCTTAATCGCGTTGCAAAATGAAGGTGAATCAATTGTTGGTGTGGTGTCTGCACCAGCGCTTGGTAGAAGGTGGTGGGCAGTTAAGGGATCTGGTGCGTTTGTTGGCTCATGCGAGCACAGTGGAACCATAGGTCGAAAGCTAAGTGTTTCTGGCGTATCAAGATTGGCTGATGCTTCAATCTCATTTTCAGATCTTTCTCTCAGCTCTTCTCACCCTCGGGCTGCTGGATTTAGTAACTTAGCCAACCAAGTTTGGCGGGTTCGTGGGTATGGCGATTTTTGGCAACATTGCTTAGTTGCCGAAGGTGCACTAGATATTGCGGCTGAGCCAGAAGTTGCGCTTTGGGATTTAGCACCACTTTCAGTGATTGTTACTGAATCCGGCGGCAGGTTTTCTGGACTAAATTCTATTGCTGGACCAGCGCAGGGCTCCGCGTTAGCAAGTAATGCGTTATTGCACGAAGCTGCATTGACGGCAATTAACGAAGTGTAAGTTTTAGATGCAATCCTGATTTTGGCCGAACCGTAACTGATGGCAGCGGTACAACTTTTTTCTCGGCTGGAGCAAATCTAAACTTTCCAACTAACATGGCTAACGCAATAACCCCTTCAAACATCGCAAAGTCTTTACCAATACACATCCGATTTCCTAGGCCAAATGGAATATATGCACCGGAAGGAATTCGATTATTGACCGCAAATCTTGTGGGATCAAAGATTTCTGAGTTTGGCCAAACTGATTCGTCTCGATGCACTACCCACGGGCTAATTACCACTAATGATCCTGCCGCAATCTCATAACCACCTAAGTTGATATCAGCAACGGCATTGCGGGTTAATACCCAAGCTGGTGGATAGAGCCTCATCGTCTCATTGAAAACTGCCTTGGTGTATTCGAGTTGGTGATAATCGGCAAATACCGGATCTCGATTGCCAATAACTTGCTTAACTTCGGCCGCAATCTTTTCTTGTACGTCCAAGTGCTGACTTAGCAAATGAAGCGCCCAACTCAAAGCACTAGCGACCGTCTCATGACCGGCCACGATAAAAGTAACTAGCTCATCTCTTACCTGTGCTTTGGTTAAGTTACCAGCAGCTAACTCAGTTACTAGTAGATTCGCAATTGTGGGTTGATTTGATGAGCTCGTTGCAGTTTGAATTACCTGATCAACCGCTTTCGTTAAAGTCCGGTTCGCCCTTCTTAACTTTAAGTTTAATGGGGTTGGTAACCACTTTGGTGGAAAAATCGGCGTTCGAGCTCGCGAGATCACTACATCTAATCCAGCCAATGTGGCTGAGATAACCTGATCGGCTCTAGTTTTAAAGTCAGCACCAAATAGTGCGGTACCAACAACATTTAGGGCTAGCGACATCATTTCATGGTCAACATCAACTGGTTGATTTAATTTTTGTTCCAAATTTGAAATGACCTCATTTGTTGCCAAAACCGAATGCTCAACCACTCCGTCTACAACATCATGATGAAATGCTGGTTGAACAATTGGTCGCTGCGCTCGCCAGGCAGAAGTATCAGCCGCAAGCAAACCAAAGCCAGTAACTAACGCCAAAGTGCGGTACTGAATAGTTGCTTTCCCAAATGCCTTGGCATTACTTCGTAAAACTTGATCAACCAACTGGGGCTCAGAAACCAAATAGGTCAGTGGCTTTGGGATTGGAAACTGTGCCACTGGGCCATATTGTTGATTGATTCGAAGCAGGAACTCTGGTGCGGCAGTTCTAATCTCAGCTATGCCCTTGACCATCTGCGTTGGCTCAGGACCTGGTGCATTCATAAATGGCGGACGAACCATGGCATGAGCCTATGAGTTCAAGGTTTATCGCGCTTGAGCGACTACCCTTACGGCATGGTTGAGTTCGCAATAGACCTGATAAATCAAATTGGGCTGGCTGGCGCAGGTCTGTTGATTGCGATTGAAGTTATCGTGCTACCAATCCCATCTGAGATGGTGCTGCTATTGACTGGCTTTAACGCATCCTTAGGTAATTTCAGTTATCTGGGAGCCGTTGCCGTCACCACGTTAGGTTCGATAGTTGGGGCAAGTGTGCTTTATGGCTTGGGTTATGGCTTCTCACAGCAACGAGTTGAAGAGCTGGTTATCAAATATGGAAAGTACGTTGGTATTTACCACAAAGACTTAATTAAGACTTTTGCCTGGTTTGAACGGTATGGCACTTATCTGGTTTTCTTCGGTCGACTATTTCCAATTATTAGAAGCTTAGTCAGCATCCCAGCTGGCCTAGTTCGAATGCCAATTACTAAATTCCTATTGTTAACAACGTTAGGGAGTGCGATCTGGAACTCTATCTGGATTTCTCTTGGTGCACTATTAGGTGAACAATGGGAGAAGGCCAGTGTTTGGTCTTCCGTGATTGATTATGCGGTTTATCTGGCCACCGGTTTAGCGCTGTTGATAATCGGATTCCGATTATGGCGCCGTCGACAACGGCGAATCTAGAATTCGGACAATTCGTCTCCGCTCGCGCAATCGTGCGCCCTGCCTTACTCTCACGCCATGAAACGCCGCGAAGCACTTTCTTTCCTTGCCGGATCAGTGGTTGCTGCCTTGCCGTTATCGGCGGTAAGTGCGAATCAGAAACGAAAAACTATCTATTGTGTTCGAAATGGCAAAGTTAGAAAAGTGACTGGTGTCAATCCCAGTTGTCCAGTTGGTTGGAAGAAAACTTCAAATAAAGCTGGCCGAGCAGCACTTAAAGCACAACAGAATTCAACCAAGAGCCCCTCTGGTGGTAATAACAATGCAGCGCCAGCAATTCCTTCTGTTCCAAGCAACTGGATTAAGTTAACCACCTTGGCAGCATTACCAGCAGCGACGGCAACCAAGATTTCTAGCCAAAATGTTTGGCTGATTAAGAATGGCAATTCGGTAACTGGGTTTAGCGGGCGCTGCACTCATCAAGGTGTCTCAGTAATTACTCGAGGTGCTGGCTTTTACTGTCCGGGTCATGGCGCAACTTATGACAAGAATGGTCAGAATCCAACCGGTCCGGCAACTCGACCACTTGAACGCGCCAAAATTGAAGTTTCTAACGGGGATGTCTACCTAGTACCCTAATTAATCGCTTAGCCAAACGGTGCAGTTTGCCGGGAGGGTTAATTGATCTCCATCTTGTGTTATTGGAATAGAAGTCAGTAAAACTTTCTTTTTTGTTGTAATCACCTCAGGGAACTGGTTGATATTACTAATCAATTCAAAGCCTGGTTCGCGACTAAAGCGAAGTATGCCAGGATTTGAGTCGAGCCAAGTAATTTGGTGTGTACCGCCTAGCGCCGGATGTTGCTTGCGAATTTGTAGCGACTTTCGATAAAGCGCCAATGTGCTATCAGGATCCTTTTCTTGGGCAGCAACAGTCAAATCCCGCCATTGGACTGGTGCTGGCAGCCAAGAGTTGCTAACTGAAAAACCAAATGGCGGGAGATCTCCCTCCCATGGCAACGGAACTCGAACTCCATCTCGACCTAACTGCTCACCATTAGTGCGAAAAAATATTGGATCTTCGCGATCAGCAGCAGCAACTGGCGCATCAGCAAGACCCAGCTCTTCACCCTGGTAGACATACATGTTCCCCGGCAAAGCATGAGTTAGTAGTGCCAGCGCTTTAGCTTTGTGTAAACCTAGTTCGCCACCACCCATTCGAGTGACTACTCGAGGCGAATCATGATTGCTCAGCACCCAAGTCGGCGGTGCCGAAACTGCGCTCATCTCAGCTAGGGTTCGATCAATTGCTGATCGCAACCTAGCGGCATCCCAATCAATAGTTAAAAAATCGAAATTAAATATTTGATGCAACTCATCTGATCGAACATATCTAGCCGCTCGGCTCGTCGGGTACACCCAAGCTTCGGCAACAAAAAATGGGTTGCCGGGATATTCATTAATTACCTTGCGCCAGGCTCGATATATTTCATGAACACCATCGCGATCAAAAAACGGTATATCGGATAGTAATTCTTTTCGATATTCTGGATCTAAATCTGAGATATCAAGTCGTAAAGCAGCTGTAAGTCCAGCCGGATCTGGATGATCAAGATAA
>JBJOHY010000110.1:0-3191 GCA_046047475.1 Actinomycetota bacterium
CATCAACATCGCCGCGCTCTAGCGCAACTGTTGCTGGTGCAATTGATCCACCGACCGCTACCAACTTAACGTCTGATTCCTTCATGCCGTGACCAGCAAGCCAGGCTTTGGTAAATGGATAGCTACCAGAACCAAAGCCGATGATTCCAATTGTTTTACCCTTTAGGTCTGCTGGAGCCTTGATCGCAGTCTTCTTTGGATCAGTTGTCATCGCCCATGGGAAGTTCTGAACTAGACCACCAATAATCTGAATGTTTACACCACGCTGAATACCCTGCAGCGCAGAACCAAGATCCGCACCAGCGATATCAATGCGGCCCTGACCAACAAGGTTAACTGCGTCAATTGAGCCACCAGTTGTTACGGCAGATACTTCTAGATTCTCTGCTTTGAAGTAGCCAAGTTGCTTTGGCACAGCGAATGTTGCGAATTCTTCTTTAGGTGCAAAGGCTGCTGAAGCAGCACCGAAAATAACCGATGCTTTCTTATAGCCTTTCCACTTTAGATTTCCAGCTTTACCTTTACATGCAACGGTGTTGCCATTAGTTGCCACACCAATTGATCCTGCTTTCGTGCAGGCTTGTCCTACACGCACTCCAGTTGTTGCTGCAGTTGTTGCTGGCGCTAGTGCTACCACCAACGAGCCGGCAAGAAATGCACCAACTAGAGCTTTATAAATCCGAGCGAAAGATCGGACGTCTTGCTTAACCATGGTTCTCCTAGGTTTGGTTCGGCCCAGCAGAAATCCGCTAGACCTGGAGTTACTCTTACGCAAGGTTAATGCCAACCAAACCCTGGGTGTCAACTCGGTGAATAAGATTAATTTGGCCAATTCCCCCCTAAATCAGACTTTTTTGGCCAAGTTGCCCCAGTTAATCCCAAATCAGTAGGCTGACTGGACCCCATTCGCAAGGAAGCCATGAATTCAGCCATCCTCACCCCCACCCAGATCGGGAACATTAAAGTTCGAAATCGAGTCTTCTTGCCCGGCCATACCACCAACTTTGGCCGAGACAATTTGCCAACGGAGCGCAATGCCAACTATTTAGCGGAGCGGGCTAAAGGCGGTGTTGGCTTAATTTTCACTGAAGCTATTCGAGTTCACCCAACTAGTGCTGGTCGCACTATTTCAATGGGTGCATTTGATGATTCCTGCATTCCAGCATACGCAAAGTTAACCGAGCGCGTGCATGAATTTAATACGCCAATATTTGCGCAGATCATGCATGCGGGCAGGCAAGCAAATGGTGACGCAACACATACCGCTGCCTGGTCAGCATCGCCAATTCCATGGACCAAAGGCGGACAAGTGCCGCACGTGATGAGCAAATCAGATATTAAGTTCATGGTAAATGCCTTCGGCGTAGCTGCAATCCGAATGCAGAAAGCAAATTTTGATGGTTTAGAGATCCATTTAGGTCACGGTCACTTAATTCAACAGTTCATGTCGCCAGCCAGTAACACCCGAACTGATGAATATGGTGGCAGCCTGATTAATCGATTGCGCTTTGGCATGGAAGTCTTAGAAAAGATTCGTCAGAGTGTGCCACAGATGAATCTCGGAATTCGAATCAGCGCAAATGAATTCTTAGCCGGCGGACTTGATCCTGCTGACATGGTAGAAATTGTGGACATGCTGCATCAACAGTTTAAATTCGATTTCATCCACACCAGCCATTCCGCCTATCACGGTTCCTGGTCACTACCAAGTCAGTTTGCGGATATGAATTTTGATCATGCCCCATATCGCGAACACGCTGGAATATTTAAGCAAGCATTTCCAGAACTACCGGTGCTAGCAGTTTGTCGACTTGACACCATTAGTGAAGCTGCCGAACTGATTGATAATCAAGAAGCAGATCTGGTTGGCTTAGCCAGACCGCATATTGCCGATCCAAATTTAGTAACCAAATATGAACAAGGAAAAGAGCAGACCAATACCTCTTGTATTGCCTGCAATCAAGAGTGCATTGGCCGAGTAGAAAAGAATTTACCGATATCTTGCGTAGTTAATCCAAATGTTGGTAAAGAAGTTTTCTGGCGATCTATCACTACCGAAAAAATTTCAGCTAAAAAAGTATTAGTGATTGGTGGCGGCCCGGCTGGCATGAAAGCAGCCCTTAGCGCTGCCAAGCGTGGCCATCGGGTGACACTGCTGGAAGCAAGTGATCAACTTGGTGGACAGATTAATTACATCTCACAGCTTAAGAAGCGGCAGCGCTTTGGCTTATTGGTTCAGGACTTGATTCGAGATCTTAAGCAAGCAGAAGTTGAGATTAAGCTGAATCACTTTGTCACTGACTTAGCATCAGAATCAGCCGGCTATGACCAAGTGATAATTGCAACTGGCGCAACACATCAAGCCCGAGAATTGGGCGCCGGAAAGCCTGCGATAACTGCGATTGCCGCAATAGATAACTATGCTGGCAAGTCCGGCACTGGCAATATGGTCATCATTGATGAAGAGGGAACCTGGATTGCTGGTGGCATTGCTGAAGAGTTAGCTCAGTTGGGCTATCAGGTCCATTTAGTTTCTCCAACGGCATCACTCTTTAGCCAAATAACCTTATATTCCAAATTGGCACTAATTCCTCGGCTGCGAGACTTAGGCGTTCAGATCCACCTTTCGGCCAAAGTTGAAACTACTGCAACGGAACTGCGAATCGTTAATCTATTAAACGATCAATTGGTGTCACTGAGTGATTGGGTAGAAGTGATTGATTGCGGTCCACGAAAAGCCAATGACTTGCTGTATCAAGCAATTGAGGCGACCGCTAATCGCTCAGTGCAGTTAATTGGTGATGCGCTATCGCCCCGAACTGCAGCTGAGGCGGTTTTTGAAGGAAACGCTGTCGGTGCCTTTCTTGACCTAGACTTGGCGTTAGCAAAATTGGAAATGAGCTAAGGAGAAACAATGGATGCAGCAGCGTTAGTAGATAAGTTTTTACAACTTAACGAAGATCGAGATATTGAAGCGGCTCAAGCCATGATGGCACCTGGCTGTCGGATTGAATTTCCTGGCAAACGAGAGTTCGCGTCACTTGCCGATATGGTGGCGAATGCCAAAGGCAGATATAACTGGGTGCGCAAGCATCGGGATCGCTATTTTGTTGGCAGCAATGGAAATCAAACCGTAGTAACTTCAATTGGCACGCTTTATGGTGAAAATCTATCTGGCGTGGCATTTGAAG
>JBJOHY010000111.1:0-9541 GCA_046047475.1 Actinomycetota bacterium
CAGCATCGGTCGAGGTTCATCCATTTGGGATGACTTTGCCAAAGCCGGCGGCATTAAAGACGGTTCTGCAGCAGAGCCAGCTTGTGATCACATCCACCGATATGAAGCTGACCTTGATTTACTCACCTGGTTAAACGTTGATGCTTACCGTTTTTCCGTTTCTTGGCCGAGAGTTATGCCTGGTGGGGCAAAAGTTTCTGCAGCAGGAATTGATTTTTATGACCGATTAATTGATGGTTTGCTGGCCAGAAATATTAAGCCCGCACTAACTATTTATCACTGGGATTTACCAAGTGAGCTGGAGGCAAAGGGTGGCTGGACCTGGTCCGAAATCTCGAACCACTTTGCCAACTACACCGAAGTGTTAGCTAACAAATTCGCTGATCGTGTTGATATGTGGGCAACGTTAAATGAGCCTTGGGTTAGCGCATTTCTTGGCTATGCCACCAATATTCATGCACCGGGGCGAAACGATCCGGCAGCGGGATTCCAAGTGGCATACAACTTAATGCTGGCACATGGCAAAGCCATGGAAGTTTTACGTTCTCATCAGGCTAAGAATGCTGGCATTGTTTTGAATCTAACCACGATTATTTCAGATGAAGAATATGCTAATGCTCGCTCTTACATAGATTTATTGCAGAATCGATTTTGGTTAGATTTACTTGCGGGACGCGGTCTAGATGCTGAACTAATTGAGAATACTAAATCAATCTTGAGTTGGGATTTTGTTAAGTCAGATGAATTAGCGTTGATTAGTCAGCCAATTGATTGGCTTGGCATTAACTACTACACCCCTACCAGACTAAGTGGCGTAAGTGGAACAACTGCTGTTGGCCAAGACTTAGCGCTTTATCCAGGAACACCGCAGCAAGTTTCCTTTAACCCACTCACGCCAACAACTCAGATGGGATGGGAGATTCATGCTCCCTCGCTATTAACTACCTTGCAACAAACTGCAGCTCGATTACCAGGCGTGCCAATCTATATCACGGAAAATGGTGGCGCATTTGCCGATGAAGTCGTTGATGGCAAAGTAATTGATGATGATCGAGTTGATTATTACTACCAACACATTAAAACTGCGTTAGCCGCAATTGAGAGTGGTGTTGATCTGCGTGGTTATTTTGCGTGGTCGCTATTGGATAACGTGGAATGGGCTGAGGGAATTGCAAAGCGGTTTGGTATCACATATGTGGATTTTGAAACTCAATTGCGAATACCTAAATTAAGTGCCCAATTTTTGCGGGACATTAATCTCAATCGTAAATCTAGCCTTTAACTGAACCTGCCAACAGGCCGCGTACGAAGTAGCGTTGTAAGGCAAAGAACACGATTAGCGGAACCACAGTTGAAACAAATGCCCCAGCGGTCAGCACTTCCCAGCCACCACCTCGAGTACCGACCATCTCCGCCAACCGAACTGTCATTGGCGCTACTTCTTTTGATCCAGCACCGAACGTCAAACCAACGAGCAGATCATTCCAAACCCATAGGAACTGGAAAATCGCAAATGAAGCAATTGCTGGAATACTAAGCGGCAAGATCAATGCTCGGAACATAGTGAACCAACCGGCACCATCCACTTTGGCTGCTTCAACAAGTTCTCGAGGAATTTGCCGTAAGAAATTATGTAACAAAAAAATTGCTAACGGTAAGCCAAATATAGTGTGCGCAATCCAAATCGGAATATAAGTTCCAGTAATTCCTAAGTTCGGAATAATTGTTACACCATTAATGATTAAGCCTTTTGCAAACAGCTGTAACAGTGGAATCAGGGTGAGTTGTAGTGGAACTACTTGCAGGGCAAAGATCGAAAAGAAAATGAAATCTCTACCCTTAAAATCAAACCACGCTAAGGCGTATGCGGCAAAAACCGCAAGTGTGATTGGAAACACCACAGCCGGGAGCGTAATTGCCAAACTGTTAAAGAAATACTGCACCATCGGTGGTTGAATCAAGGTGCCTTGGAACAATACTTTGTCATAATTTTCAAAGGAAATTTCTGGATTAGTAAAGAAGGTCCACCAGCCTGATGTATTGATTGCCTTCTCTGGCCTAATTGAGCTAATCAATAACCCAAAGGTAGGTATCGTCCACAAAGTCGCAATGACTACGGCCGCAGCTGAAGCAATAGGTGAACTAAATGCGGATTTGGCTTTGGATCGATTAATTACTGACATTATCGCTCCGTCCGCTCTAGCCGGAGCTGTCTTACGTTATAAATAATTATTGGGACAATCGCAACAAACAAAATAATTGCTAGCGCACTACCCGTGCCATAGTTCATTTGCCTAAATGACTGGGTATACATCTCATTTGCAATTACGTTGGTTTGAAAATTTCCACCAGTCATGGTTCGAACAATGTCAAATACTTTCAAGGTACCAATTGTGATTGTGGTAAGCACTACCACAATAGTTGCTCGAATCATCGGAATAGTAATTCGAGTAAATCTTCGGAAATTTGAAGTGCCATCAAGCAGCGATGCTTCAATAATTTCATCTGGAATATTTTTCATGGCAGCACTTAGCACTACCATCGCAAAGCCGGTTTGAATCCAAACCATTACTATGATCAGCAACAAGGTGTTTAGCGGTGCTTCAAGCAACCAGTTGCGGGGCTCCCACTCCATTGCTCGCCAGATCGAGCTAAGCAGACCTATTTCGGGTCGTTTCAAATTAGGTTCATAGGTATAAACAAATCGCCAGATAATGCCAGCACCAACGAAGGAAATTGCCATGGGCATGAAAATCAGCGATTTAATTACTGCGGCACGTTTCATTCGATCGGTCATGTATGCGATCGCAAGACCAAGTGCAGTTGAAAATATTGGCACCAATAAGGTCCAGATCAAGGTATTGCGGAGCACGATCCGAATTTCGGGAATAGTAAAAGCCCAGGTGTAGTTATCGAAGCCGACAAATTCGGTACTACTTGCATTCATAAATGACAAGATCAGCGTTCTGATGGATGGGTAGATCAATCCAATTAATAGCAGCAGCGCAGCTGGTGCCAGGAACACCACATATTTGAGTATGTTTTGTACGTTATTGGATGCTCGTTCTGCGAGCACAAAAATCAACACAATGATGCCCAAGAAGGCAGCAATCGCGATTGCTAGTGTGGAGAGATTCGGAAGCACGGTGTCCCACAGCGATCGCTGCGGAATCATCATTGCTACATTCATGCCGCTCCCTAGTAAACACTTCGGGGGCCTGCTAGGCAAGCCCCCGAAGCAGATTTACGCTGAATTACTCAGACGGCCATGACGCTTCAATAGCATCTAGAACAGCCTTATTCGACTTGTTCTCCGCTACCCAAGCAGTCATTTCCTTCCAGAATGAACCAGCACCAACTGCTGCTGGCATCACATCTGATGCATCAAATCGGAATGTGGTTGCATTCTGCAAAATCTCAACTGCAACTCGGTTTACTGGATCTGCAACATTTGCAGTATCCAATCCCAAGTTAGCTGAGAACCAGCCACCAAGGGCTGCCTTCTTGTTATTCCAATCTGGCGTGGTTAGGTAGTGCTGAACTGCCTGAACCTCTGGTCGATCACTAAATGCGGCAACGAATTCGCCACCACCTAGTGCTGGACGCTGATCAGCTGAGACTCCTGGGAAGTAGAAGGTTGTGATTCCGCCCTCTACATCAGTGTCTTCTGGGCTAACAATTGTTGCACCGTAATCGCCAGCAAGGATGCCGCCGATGAATGATGCTTGACGGTGCATTGCGCAAGTGCCATCAACAATGCCTGCGCCACCTTCTTGGAAGGTAGTGGTAGCAATTGAAGCAACGTCACCAACATAGTCTGGGTTCTTCAAGATCTTGGCAGCTTCATCAATAACTGTCTGCACCTTTGGATCATTGAATGCAATGTCATGGCTTACCCATGCGTCGTATGTTTCAGCATCGTTGAATCGAAGCATCAAGTCTTCCATCCAGTCAGTGCCGACCCAACCTGTTGCATCGCCAGAGCCGAAGCCTGCGCACCATGGCTGAACATTTCCGCCAGCTGCAATTTCATCAGATAGTGCTAGCAGTTCATCCCAAGTGGTTGGAATTGACCAGCCATTTTCTGCGAAAGTTTTTGGTGAGTACCAAACGAATGATTTCACGTTTGCACCAAGTGGTGCTGCGTAGAAGACACCATCAGGACCGGTGCCATATGCCTTCCAGTCTGCGGTGTAGTTGGCATCAACTGAGTCAGCAACCTTCGCTGGTGCTGGCACTAGTCCATTGCCAGCAAACTTAGCTAGCAAACCAGGCTGAGGGAAGATCGCAAGATCTGGTGCGGTTCCACCTTCAACACGAACTGAGATCTGAGCTTCAAACTCTTGTGATCCGTTCCAGTTAATTGTGATACCAGTGCAATCCATGAATTCTTGGAATGATTCCACGAACAGGTCTGCTTCTGGTGAAATAATTGTGGTATAGATTTCTACTTCAGTACCTTCATTGCCAGCATATTCTGCATAAGCATCACAGTTCTCTGCACCGCCGGTTGCAGTATCTGATTCAGATGAACAAGCAGAAAGCACCAACAATGCCGCAACTGCAACAGCGCCTAAGCCCATTGCACGTCGACGAAATAATGACATCAATTGTCCTTTCGAAAGTGAGGCAAAACTCTCCTCTTCCCCTACTGGGGTTTGGCTAAATCCTAGAAATTTTCCTCATAAACAACTAGAAAAAACGGGTTACAATCCAGCAACTCCGTACATCCTGTTACATCACCCACCACAAATTGATAACAAAATGATTACAGAAACACTAGCCCGGAAATACTAAGATTCAGCGTGACTAAAACCCTTATTCTGACTGGCTTTGAGCCCTTTGCCGGCGCAAGTCTTAACCCATCTCAGCTACTAATTGAGCAAGTTGAAAAATTGAAATTTGCAGATTTAGAAATTGTTACTGAAGTTCTGCCAGTTGAATACCTAGGCGCAAGCTTTAGATTGCTTGACCTAATTAATCAGCATCAGCCAGCAGCAGTGATTGCTACCGGACAAGCTGAAGGTAGAAGTGAGATCTCGATTGAACGGATTGCAGTTAATCTGGCCAACGCCAAGCTAGCTGATAACTCTGGACGAATGAAGGTCAACGAACAAATCCTTAAAAATGGTGAGAATCAACTTGCCAGCACTCTGCCCATTACCGAAATGGTTTCGGCGATAAATCAGTCAGGCATTTCAGCTGGTGAATCAGATTCTGCTGGTGCTTTTGTTTGTAACTATATTTTCTATCAAATGCAAAATATTTTGAAAACAACAACCATTCCCAGTGGGTTTATTCACTTACCACTAGTCACTGAGCAACAATCAGAATTTCCAGACCAACCAACTATGCCACTAAAGGATATGGTCAATGGAATTGCTGCCGCAATAAATGCACTTAAAAATACTTTATAGGAACAATGCTTCCGAATGAGTCCACATCAAATGCCATCAAATTAAAGGTAGTATCAAGCAAAAAAGCAGATTTGTGACAACTCAACTTGGCTGGATGTCGCTAATTTATCGCATAAATAGAGCGTTGAGCCGTTTAGTAGTAAAGAAAAGCCCAATTACAATCATCACGACAAAGTAACTCGCATGGCCGAGCAAGCCAAGATCAATTTCGCCTAAAGTAAGTCCACGAATCAAGGAGACTCCGTGATTTAGCGGCATAGCCTTGATGATTAACTGGGCTGTTTCAGGAAAAACTTCAATTGGATAAAAGGCCCCAGAGAATAAAAACATGGGCAAGATTGCCAAGTTAATTGCACCCATCTGTTGAAATGACTTGATATAACTTGTAATTGCCATTCCAATTGAAGCGAAACCAAAGGCAATTAGTACTGATGCTGGGACTGCCAGAATTCCCCACCAGCTTGGAATTAATCCAAGCGGTGCCACAATTGCAGTAAAGCCAAGAGCATAAATAAATCCTCTAAACAGCGCCCAAGAAATTTCACCAAGCGCTACATCTAGTGGACCTAATGATGTTGCCAACATTCCTTGATAGGTTTTTGAGAAATGCATTTTGAAAAATACATTCCAAGTTGAGTCATAAATCGCACCATTCATTGCGCTAGTCGCTAATAGACCAGGTGCGATATACATGGCATAAGTCACGGCATTATTTGATACTGAAATATCGCCAATAAATTGGCCCAAACCAAATCCAAACGCAAACAGATAAAGAACTGGCTCAACAAATCCTGATAGCACGACCATCCACGTTGATGATTTAAATGCAGTGAAATTGCGATTCAAAACCGAGCGAGCGCGTCTTGCATAAAATTTTGAACCAATTCGATCTGCTCTACTATCAGCGATTTCTACTGCCGTGGCAATAATCATTTTGCCAGCCTCTTGGTATAAATCCGAAGTGCAAAAAATAGTCCGACTATCAAAATCACACTAAGAAACAAAATATGCACGAGTACCATCTGGGTAGAGATCTCTCTGCCGTAAGTTAGAAACCTGCCTAGCTCAGTTGCGTGCCACAGCGGCGAGATCCAGCCAATCCACTGCAGAAAAATCGGCATTGAGCTCAATGGAAAGAAAGTGCCCGAGAATAAAAACAGTGGCACAATCACAAATCTGCTGATGAAAGTAAAGAATAGATCTTCATTTACCATCTTGCCGGCAATTGCCAACATCATGGCAGCAAAACAGGCGCCGGCTAGAACAGCAGTGAGTATTGCTAACCAAGAGTTCGGTGACTCTAACGCACCAAACAGATACAAAATCGCCCAATACACCGTAACTAGAAACACCACACGCGCCATTGCTGCCAGAAAAACGCCAAGCGCAATTTGATTTCCAGTAAGTGGAGTTGAATTCATGCCATAAAACAATTTACCCCAATTAAATCCTTGCATAGTTGGAAAAACCGTTTCATCCATTCCCCCACCAATTGCCGCATTTGCAAGCAGCGCTGGCGCCAAAAAAGTTAGGTATGGAACGCCGTCAATTAAATTGTTAGCATCGATTAATGCTCCAACTCCAACTCCGATAGATAATAAATAAAGAAATGGATTACCTACTGAAACCATCACGATGAGTGCTTTGAACTTCATCATGTTCCGCAGGCGATATTCGGCAACATAAAGCGCACCAAATCGCTTTACTTCTCGTGGTTTGGCAACCGTACTCATTATTCGATCAAGCTCCGACCAGTTAGCCGCAAGAAAACATCTTCTAGGGAACTTCTTCTTACTAATGAGGTGACTGGATGAATTCCTTGCTTGGTTAATGTCTCTAGGACATGTTCTGCATCATCGGCATATAGCAAGATTCGATCTGGCAAAACTTCTAGTCGATCGCAAAGGGGTTTTAGTTTCTCGCTCATCTCGGCATTGCGATCTGAACCAAATCTAACTTCTAATACTTCCTTGGTGGAATAGGTTTTAATCAAACCCGCCGGCGAATCCTCCGCCATAATTTTGCCTTTATCCATAACTACTAGTCGATCGCATAGCTGTTCGGCTTCATCCATATAGTGAGTTGTAATCACTAACGTGACACCCTGCTCTTTTAATCTAAACAATCGATCCCAGAGAATATGTCTGGCTTGTGGATCCAAACCAGTTGTTGGTTCATCCAACATCAAGATATCTGGTTCACTCACTAATGCGCGGGCAATTGTTAGCCGACGCTTCATTCCACCGCTAAGCGCATCAACCTTCACATCTCGTTTCTCAGTTAACTGCGCAAACTCAAGTAATTCTTCAATCTTCCCGCGAATAAAACTTGGCGCCAAACCAAAATATCTGCCATAAACAAACAAGTTTTCGGTTACTGTCAGTTCTGTATCCAAATTATCTTGTTGTGGGACCACTCCTAGGTGTGCTCTGATTTGCGGTCCATGCAGATCCGGGTCCTTACCTAATATTGCTATTTCACCAGAAGTACGTTGTGAGGTAGCTGCGATTATTCGCATTGTTGAGGATTTGCCAGCACCATTTGGTCCAAGCAAACCAAACGATTCGCCCTTACTTACTTGAAAATCAATCCCATCAACTGCAGTGAAATCACCATACTTTTTGGTGAGACCGCGAGCCTCGATCAAGTTAATTGCCATTTGTCTTCCATTTATAGTCAAGAGCGCAATCTTAGATCCAGTTACCGACTACCTTCGACAGCCTGGCTACTGGGGACAAAAACAAACCCCAAGCAATTTCTTGGGGTTTGTTCTGGGAAGAGGATTACTGGGCTAGATAACCACCATCAACCGCGTAGTAGTTGCCAGTAATAAAAGATGCTTCATCAGATGCCAAGAAAGTAACTAACGCGGCAACTTCGTCAGATTCGCCAAGTCGCTTAACTGCATGCAATTGAGCAATAGGTTCCAGCGCTTCTGGGGGAAGCGCTCCTAACAAAGGAGTTCGAATAAAGCCTGGGCCAACCGAGTTCACTCGAACACCTTGAGTCGCGTATTCAAGTGCCGCAGTTTTTGATAAACCAACTACGCCATGTTTAGCGGCAACGTAACCAGCCGAATTGGCAAACCCAACTTGACCAAGAATAGATGCGATATTAATGATCGATCCGCCACCAGACTTAAGCATCGCCGGAATCTGATTTCGCATTCCATAAAAGACGCCATCTAAGTTCACTGACAAAACTTTTCGCCAGCCATCGACGGTTTGATCTGCGGTGGGTGCAATATCGCCACCAATTCCGGCATTATTTACCGCGATATGTAAACCACCTAGTTGCGTTACGGTGTCGGCAACTGCCTTTGCTACTTCTGCTTCATTGGAAACATCTGCGGTTAATGCAATTGCTTTACCGCCAGCCGCAGTAATGTCTTCAACGACTTTCTGTGCTGTATCTAACTTCAAGTCAACTACTGCAACTGCAGCACCTTGCTTAGCTAGCATTAGTGAACAGGCTTCACCAATGCCTGATGCGCCACCAGTTACGAAAGCCACTTTTCCAGCTAAGTTAAGCATTAGACCTCCAATTCATCTGCACTCTTGGTGCATAAACGATTATCCTCGTGATTCATGTGATTGCAAAGTGAGAAAAATAGAATCTTTGCTTACTCTTGTAAGAACCTACTAGGAATCAAGGGATTTGACCTACTAATCAAAGATGTCTAGATAATCACGTAAATCTGGGCTTCACCTGCCCCGAAAAAGACCTACTATTGAAGTTTGTAAACTATGCCCCACAGCGTCTGTAGCTCAACGGATAGAGCACCTGACTTCGGATCAGGCGGTTGGGGGTTCGAGTCCCTCCAGGCGCACCAATTAGTTAACGCAATTTAATCTGCAGCAATCGGCCTTCGTCAGTTGTCGCAATCAACATTCCATCACGGCTAACTTCTAAATCTCTAATCCGCTGCCCAACATCAACTATCTGCGTTTCTAATACTTTGTAGTTGCGATCAATCTTAATAAAAACTATTGATGCTTCGCGCAACGTTCCTAAAGCCAACTGGTTATTCCATTCGCCCCAGCCAGTATTTGGTAGCTGCACTAATTCGGTAGGCGCAATTGAGGGAACCCAATATTTAAGTGGCTCAACATATCCGTCATGGG
>JBJOHY010000112.1:0-2617 GCA_046047475.1 Actinomycetota bacterium
TTTCACCGGCGGCAACTCAAAAAGATGTTGATGCTGCTTATAAGTCAGCTGAAGCTGGATTCGAAGTTTGGCGTGATTCAACACCTGCCGAACGACAAAAGGCACTACTAGCAATTGCAGATGTGCTTGAAGCAAATGCTGACGAGTTGGTTGCAATTGAAAGTGAAAACACTGGAAAACCAATTGCAGTTACAAACACCGAAGAAATTCCGCCAATGATTGACCAGATTAGATTCTTCGCAGGTGCTGCTAGAATTTTGGAAGGCAAATCTGCTGGCGAGTATATGAAAGACCACACTTCGTTTATTCGACGAGAACCAATTGGCGTTATTGGTCAGGTAACACCATGGAATTATCCGATGATGATGGCAATTTGGAAAATTGCGCCAGCTATTGCTGCAGGAAATTCAGTTGTGATCAAGCCAAGTGACACCACGCCGATGTCTACCGTCTACATGGCGAAAAAGATTTACGAGAACGGAATTCTGCCTCCAGGCGTTTTGAACGTTGTAACTGGCGATAGAAACACTGGGCGCATGGTGGTTGAGCATACGGCTCCACAGATGGTTGCTATCACTGGCTCAGTTAGAGCCGGCATGCAGGTTGCCGAAAGTGCGTCAAAGCAATTAAAGCGAGTCCATTTAGAGCTTGGTGGAAAAGCACCAGTAATAGTTTTTGATGATGCTGATATTGAAGCAGCGGCCGAATGGATTGCGGTTGCCGGTTACTTTAATGCTGGTCAGGATTGCACGGCTGCAACTCGTGTACTTTGCAGCAGCAAGGTGTATGACAAATTTGTTGGTGCGTTAGCTACCGCTGCGGCAGGAACAAAGACTTCGTTTGCCGGCGGGCCAGCAGATCCAGATGCATTTGTCCCACCAGTAAATAACGTCAATCAACTAGAAAAGGTTCTAGGTTTCCTAGAGCGCGCACCTAAGCATGCTGAGATTTTGGTTGGTGGATCTCGACAAGGTGATCGTGGTTACTTTGTCGAACCAACGGTGGTTGCGGGATTGAATAATGACGATGAAATGAGTCAGAATGAAATTTTTGGCCCAGTAATTACCGTCCAGCGATTTGATGATGAAGATGATGCGGTTCGCTATGCAAACTCAGTTCCATATGGCTTGGCATCTTCAGTTTGGACCAAGGACCTAGGGCGCGCTATGCGAGTAAGTCGGAATCTCGACTTTGGCGCGGTTTGGATCAATACCCACATTCCGATCGTGGCGGAGATGCCACATGGTGGCTTCAAGCACTCAGGCTATGGCAAAGATCTATCCATGTATGGCTTTGAAGATTACACTCGGGTAAAACATGTCATGGTAAAGACCGCTCGATAGAGATTTCGTAGTACGGTACCCCCACTCACCTAGGAAAGGCTGAAGATATGTCCAAGTTCCCATCCAACAGCTCAACAGCGGATGCAATTGCGAGAACTATCGCCTCGCAGATGATGAATCGCCGAAGATTGCTTCAAGTTTCAGGACTTGCGGCGACAACAGCTGCTATTTCTGCCTGCGGTGTTGGCGGCAGTTCAGATAACACTGCACCAGTCGAAGTTGAGGACATGTCGGACACCGAAAAGGTAGTTGATTGGTCGAACTGGGTGGCCTACATCGATGTTGATGAAGACGCCGGCACGAATCCAACGTTGGATGAGTTCGAAGCACAGACTGGAATCACCGTCAACTACATTGAGGATTACAACGATAACAATGAGTTTTACGCCAAGGTCCGTCCGCTGCTAGAAAAGGGTCAGTCAATAGACCGCGACATTGTGACACCAACAGACTGGATGGCCGGCCAGTGGATTTCGCTTGGCTACGCACAAGCATTGAACTATGACAATATTCCAAACAAAGCCAATTTGTATCCCGACCTACTTGATGTTTCATTCGATCCAGGACGCGTGTACACCTTGCCATGGCAGGGTGGATACGGTGGCTTGGGTTGGAATAAAGCCAAAGTCAAAGAACTTACTGGCTCCGATCAGTTAGTTAGCTTGGATGATTTGTTTGCCCCCGAGCTAAAGGGACGCATCTCAGTGCTTTCTGAAATGCGAGAGACAATCGGTTGCATAATGAGCCATCAGGGTGCTAATCCATCCGATTTCACTTCAGATGAGTTTTACAACGCAATTGATTATCTAGAAGCCCAGATTTCATCTGGCCAAATTCGACAGGTAACTGGAAATGACTATCTAGCCGCGCTTGAAAGTGGCGACATCATCGCGGCGATTGGCTGGTCTGGTGACGTGGCTCAGCTTGGCGAGGATTTCCAATTCGTGATCCCAGCTGGCGGTGGAATTTTGTGGACAGACAATTTGGTTATTCCAGTTGGTGCTCGCCACAAAAAGAATGCCGAAACGTTGATCAACTACTACTACGAACCAGAGATTGCGGCGCGTGTAGCAGCTTACGTTCAATACATCACGCCAGTTAATGGCGCGAGGGAAGAGGTCGAAAAGATCGATCCATCATTGGTTAACAATCCATTGATCTTCCCAAGCGATGAAGATCTAGCAAATGTACGACCATTCATGTTGCTGGATGCCGACACTGAGAAGGAATATCAGGACGCATTCCAGTCTGTAATTGGTAACTAGTTCGCCGCT
>JBJOHY010000113.1:0-4334 GCA_046047475.1 Actinomycetota bacterium
CTCTATTGCCCTGCTTTGGTTATCCGCCATATGAATAGCCTAGGGGGAAATAGGGCGAATCTAAAGTGTGATTAACAATAATGTTGACGACTAAACCATCTCATTAAGTGATCTAACAGCAAGCTCACTTAATAGCGCCGTTCCTCGATACAGGACGGAATCGTCAAACATGGCACGGGGTGAATGATTCACTTCAGACTTGGTAAAGTCCTTATCTACTGATGCGCCAAGAAATACGTAAGACCCGGGAATCTCTGCTAATACTCGAGAATAATCCTCGGCACCAGCAATTGGGTATGGCATTTCAAGAAACCCAGCTTCACCAAAAACCTCTTTTGCAACTTGGCCAACAAACCGGGCATAATCATCGTTGTTGACGGTTACGGGATACTGCTCAACAACCTTAACTTCTGCAGTAAGGCCATATCCCTCTGCTATTGATTTACATAACCGGACGGCTTCACTTTGAATTCGATTGCGGTTTTCATCTGAGAAAGTTCGAATTGTTGCCTGAAATTCTGCGGTATCTGGAATTATGTTGGCTTTAGTACCTGCATGGAATTGACCAACCGTAATTACAACTGGATCAAACGCATTAAATGAGCGCGTAATTAGTAGTTGCAGAGCGCTAATCATTTCAGCGGCAACTGGGATTGGATCTTTAGCGGTGTGAGGTTGCGAACCATGACCTCCCATACCCACAACAGTCACATGTAGTTCATCACTTGATGCCATCATGGTTCCTGGCTTTGTTGTGAAAGAGCCATTAGGAATTCCAGCTGACATGACATGTATGCCATATGTGGCGTTAGCCTTTTTGCCGCTAGCAGTTAGGACACCTTCTTTGATCATATGTCCAGCACCGTCGTAGCCTTCTTCACCAGGTTGAAACATAAAAACTACGTCACCGTTTAGTTGATCTTTATTTGCAGTCAGTAATTTTGCCGCACCAATTAGCATCGCAACATGGAGGTCATGTCCGCAGGCGTGCATCGCGCCATCAATTTCACTCTTGAATTCAATGTCAGCAAGCTCGGTTACTGGGAGTGCATCCATATCAGCACGAAGAATCACAGTTTTGCCAGAATTTTTTCCTCGAAGCACCGCGGTTACGGAACTTAGTGCTTTGCCAGTGGTAACTTCAAGATTTAAATCAGCCAGAGCACCAAGGATCTTTGACTGAGTTTTGGGTAAATCCAATCCAATCTCAGGCTGTTTATGAATTGCATGACGAACGGCCACGAGCTCATTTTGAATTTCTTGTGCCGAATCAAGAAAACTGCTCATCAGTGACCTTTCGCTACTCGATAGTCGTGGAACGATTTTAAGCCTAATTAATGGCGGTAGTCCACTTATTTAACTAGTAGGTCGATTGCTGTCCCAACTAATTTGTTTGGGTCGGGTTAATAATGTTGGAATTGTGCTAAGCACAACGACAATGGCAGACATCGACCAATAAATAAGCGGATAAAGAGGTGCAAGTACTCGTAATTTTTTAATCCCAGCATCCCGGCTTTGATCAAGATGAATCCCCCAAAGAATCTGGATCATTGCGACGCCTACAGTCATAAACCCCCAGTGATTAAGGATTAGTGAATTTCCTAGATTTGGCACCCCGTAACCGATTCCTACTGCCCAAAATATTGTCATGGCGACAAGTAAATGACACCAGATTATTGCCAATATTGCCTCTAACATAATTGGGTAAACTGGCCATTCGTTGTGTCGGAAAATTGGAAATCCATGCCGTTGAATCACTCGCACTAATCCGCGGCTCCACCGCATTCGTTGTTTGAACCAGTCTGACAGCGTAATTGGAACATGCATTCCCACTTGTGCTGCGGGTTCATATATACATCGCAACTTATTGCGATGTATTCGCCAAGTCAATTCAATATCTTCCGTTGGCTGATCGGGCGAAAAGCCACCTAGTTGCAGAATTGAATTAGTACGAAGTGCAGTCAGAATTCCTGACATGGTGTTTACGCGACCCCATGCCGATTGACCGCGACGAAGAATCGAGATGGTAGATGAGAATTCAATTGCTTGAAGTTTGGTTAAAAGATTTGGGGTGTGAATTGATCGTGGATTGCCGGTCACCGCAACTATCTCCTCCGACAGCATGAAATGAGGCACCATTCGATTCAATACATTTCTAGCCGGCACTGCATCTGCATCCATGATCAACACCACATCACTTAATGCCAATTCCATACCCTCATTAAGTGAAATTGATTTCCCCTGACTTTGACTGTGATTGATCACCGTAACCCGATCGTCTGACTGAAAACTAGCGATTACTTCAGCTGTACCATCAGTTGATCCATCGTTAATTATTATTAATTCAATCTCTGGCCAATTAATATTCAGAGCATGTTTAATTGTTTCTGACAGATACCTTTCCTCATTCCTAGCAGGAATAATTATTGAAACCAGTGGCCAGCGTCGTCTTGCCAAAAGAAGTTCTTCTCGATGGGGTAAGTAAAGTTGCGTGGTCTTTCTGGATCTATCTAACAAAAACTGCCTTGATGAATTAATTGCTAATCCAGCTACAACTATGGGAAATGCTGCTAGAAACCAAACTGCTGCCTGATATACCGGATTACTGGCTACGGCAATTAAAAATGCATTCATTGTTGTTCGCGATTTCTAAGGATTACTCGAGTGACTGGAATACCCACGACTGTGAAGAGAAAAATTGCTCCCCAAACAATTACACCAATTATGTAGTCAAGCAGTGGAACCTCGGTGAACCACCAAAAATAAACACCAAGTCCGAACCAGAGCAACCAAAATAAGCTTCCGAGTAATTGTTCCCAAATTCGGATTCTTCTGCCATCATTTAATGCCCCGGTGTAAATGTTCTCGCTGATTAGGTCAAGCGGATCCTCAGGTGGCTCGTAACTCGAGGATCGTTTCATCCCGGGTAGGCTGGTATAGATCTCGACCAAGATCGCTCTAACCAGTCTAATTTTGGCCCTGTAAGTCATGGTCTGACTTTAGCGAAGAGCAACCAAATAGTGAATACGCAGTGATAACCGTTGTGATTCGGGCAAGTGCTTAGAGTCGTGTTATTTCAGTTCGGTTAGTCGGTCTTTGATTAACGCAAGCAAGATCTTTGAGTCAATTTGCCAGTCTTTTGGAATTTGAATGGTGTGTTTGCTTACTTTATAGCCATCCCACTTACCAATATTTTGATCAATTACATCTTTACTAAATGGATTAATCAAGATGTGATTTTTTTGAACACCGAGCCCGAATACATAGCCAGATGCAACCTTTAGCATTGGTTGATTCCAAGCAACTACTAATTCCAATTTTGGATATTTAGTTTGAATAGTTTTAAAGATCGCCTTTACCGTTTTCTTACTAATTGGATCTAGCTTATTAATATAGTCAGTTGGGCTGCTGAAACGTTTTGCGGATTTAGAGCCTCGCGAATACATTACAACTGCATTTGCATGAGCTTGACTGAATCCAAATCTTTCTCGTAGGAAAGAGATTTGTTCTGGATATTTTTCGTCAGCAACTTCTTTTAGTTGCGTGAACCAATATGACATTGGCTTGCCATATTTTTTCTCAATTGCTGGAAATGCCTTTGCTCTATCTCCGGTGTAGCTGGACATAGTTAGGCAGTTGGTCCCGTATGAGCAAACTGGCAGAATTCATCAAGAGGTCCTTTGGGACCAGCAACTACCACCTGATCTCCGGCTTTAAGCACGGTATCTGGCAAGGCAATTTGAAAGCCACCATCAGTAGACGCTGTTGCAACTATCGTTACGCCATAAGTGGCGCGAACTTTTGCCTCGCCAAGCGCTTTACCATCCAAGATGTCCGGCAAATATGTTTTTACTAGAACAAAGTCTTTATCAATAGGCACATATTCAAGTGATTCACCAGAAACTTGGTGTGCAACGCGCACACCCATATCGTATTCAGGGAAGATCACATGGTGCGCACCAAGTTGTCGCAAGATTCGACCGTGCGCTTCTGAATTTGCTTTTGCCCAAACATTTTCAACTCCAAGTTGAAGCAATAGTGAAGTTGTTAGGATGCTAGCTTCAATATCTGCACCAATCGCTACTACAGCTGAGTCGAATTCTGCAATCCCTAGTTCAATCAATGCAGATTCATCCGTCGTATCCGCTTTAACGGCTTGGGTCAGCTCTTGCGCCATCTGCTGGACCAATTTTTCGTCAGTGTCTACACCTAACACCTCGTGGCCATTTCGCATCAATTCTCGGGCAAGTGAAGAACCAAATCTGCCCATTCCGATTACAACAACGCTCTGATGCAAGTCGCGTCGCTTTGCTTTTTCTCTAGCCAATTAACGG
>JBJOHY010000114.1:0-3663 GCA_046047475.1 Actinomycetota bacterium
ATCAAACATTACTTTGGTAAAGAAGCGCGAATAAAGTAGATGCAAAATCGCATGTGTGACGCCACCAACGTATTGCCCTACTGGCATCCACTCCTCGGCCAGCTTCTGATCAAATGGTGCCGAATCAAGATTAGGAGTTAGGTAGCGCAAGAAATACCAGGAAGAATCAACAAAGGTATCCATGGTGTCTGGATCGCGCTTTGCCGCTTTACCGCAGGTTGGACAAGTGGTATTCACCCAATTTGTTGCCGCACCAAGCGGACTTGCGCCTTTTGGCGTCAAATCTAAGCCTTCTGGATCTGGCAGCACCACCGGTAATTCACTGCTTGGCACGGGAACTTCACCGCAAGCTTCACAATGAATAATTGGAATTGGCGTACCCCAATATCGCTGTCGAGAGATGAGCCAATCACGAAGTCGGTAATTAACCGCCCGCTTACCTAAATTCTTCTCGGCCAAAAATTCAGTGATTTTGGCAATTGCGGCATCTTTAGTTAAGCCATCTAGTAAACCAGAATTAATTAACTTGCCATCACCAGTAGTTGCAACAAAAGTCTTCGCCGGATCTTCCTCACCCGTGTCAACCACAGTTACCACTGGCAGGTTAAATGCTTGAGCAAAATCCAAATCGCGTTGATCATGTGCTGGAACTGCCATGATCGCGCCGGTGCCATAATCTGCTAAGACATAATCTGAAACATAAATCGGCAGCCGCTCACCATTAACTGGATTTATCGCATATCGATTAAGGAACAATCCAGTCTTTGCTCGGTCTGTTGATAACCGCTCAATCTCAGTAGCTTTCTTAGTTGCCTCTAAATACTGCTCAAACTCAGCAAAATGATCCGAGCCTTGCGCTAGCTCATAAGCAAGATCAGAATCGGCTGCAACCACAAAGAAAGTTGCACCAAATAAGGTGTCAGGTCTGGTGGTGTAGATAACAACTGGCTCACTTCGGCCTTCAATTTCGAATTGAACTTCAGCACCAATGCTTCTGCCAATCCAATTTCGTTGCATAGTTAGTACTTTGTCTGGCCAAGCACCCTCTAGTTGATCCATGTCGGCAAGAAGTCGGTCGGCATAATCGGTAATCTTTAAGTACCACTGGGTTAGTTTTTTCTTAGTTACCGCAGAATCACATCGCTCACATAAGCCAGCAACAACTTGCTCGTTCGCTAATACGGTTTGACAAGAGTTACACCAGTTGACATTGCTCGCTTTTCGATAGGCCAACCCTTTTTCATACATCTTCAAGAAGAACCATTGATTCCACTTGTAATACTCTGGATCTGAAGTGACTAATACCCGATCCCAGTCAAACGAACAGGCGTAGCGACGCATTGATGATTTTTGAAGTTCAATGTTTTCATAAGTCCAGGTTTTTGGATTCAGTCCACGTTTAATTGCAGCATTCTCGGCCGGCAAACCAAATGAGTCCCAGCCAATTGGGTGCAGCACATTGAAGCCACGTTGTACCCAATAGCGCGCCAGCACATCACCTAACGCATACGCCTCGGCATGCCCCATGTGTAAATCGCCAGAGGGATAAGGAAACATATCCAAGACATACTTTTTCGGTCGAGCATCATTCGGATTGCCACTTCTAAACGGAGTTAACTGATCCCAGATTGGCAACCATTTTTGTTGCAGCAGATCTGGCGACGGCATCTGTGCGCTGCGCTCGTCATTCATCTTCTGCTTCCCTTATTGATGCGAGGGCAAATGGTCTGGGTTTAGACCATTTCAATGTTGTGGAGCTAAGGGGATTTGAACCCCTGACCCCTTGCATGCCATGCAAGTGCTCTACCAGCTGAGCTATAGCCCCGAAAACCAAAGTTGAGTTGCCGATCTTAGTGCTTAGGCGTCATCGCCAATCCCTGGCTCGGGCAGCGAGCCAGCGTTGTATTCATCTAGCCGCCAACGTTGTGCGGCATCCTGCTGTTCGGTCAACACACTCCATGCGCAGTTAGTAAGCACACCAAGCGCGCCCCAGTTATCTCGATGCAATTTCAGCATCTCCGAGATTCCCGCGCGGGCAGCACCACCGTGAGTTACCACCAGCAGCGTGCCACCTAGTGCCACATCACTTAACTGCGATTCCACTGCCGAAACAAAACGCTGCGCAACTTCAGACCTAGTTTCGCCATCCCCACCTGGTCGAATATCTCCGCTGGTCGACCAAGCCAACAATCGCTCTTGATCTGTTTCATATATCTCCGGCCAAGTTCGACCCTGCCATGCACCGCAGTGGGTTTCTCTTAACCCCAAGTCCTGCACTACCCCTTGGTTCGATCCAGCCGCAATCAATTGCGCGGTAACAACTGCGCGTCGCAGATCACTTGCCACTATTTTTGAAAACTCGATTTGGTTCAAGATCTGTGCGGCACGTTTTGCTTGGGCAATGCCAACTTCATCTAGCGGTGGATCTTCTTGTCCTTGAAATCTGCGTTCGGCATTCCAAGTGGTTCTGCCATGGCGCAGAATTACTACTCGGCGCGTTAGCGGATCGCGCCTGGACTGGGAGAAAACCACCGAATTAACCACCTGTTGCTATCGCTCGTCGGCTTGAACTAGATCTAACTCAATTGTGGGGCAATCTCGCCATAATCGCTCCAGATCATAAAAGACTCGCTCTTCAATGTGCTGCACATGCACTACAACATCATTGAAATCAAGCAGCGCCCATCTGCCTTCCGAGACACCTTCTTCGTGCACGCTTTTAACCCCAATTGTTGCCAACTTTTCTTCGACCGCATCAACAATGCTCTTAACCTGTCTATCGTTTGCTGCCGAAACAATCAAAAAGATATCGGCGAGTGGAAATATCTCGGAGACATCAATTGCCACAATCTGCGTTCCCAATTTATCTGAGGCGGCCTGCGCCGCTAACGTGGCTAACTCGATCGCTCTAGTTGATGCGGTCACAAAATTCCTGCCGTTAATGGATCTGGATTTGGATCTGCATCTAAATACAAATTATGTTTTTGGATATGGAAAGCAACACCATCTGGTACTAAATATCTAATCGGCTCACCTCGAGCAACTCTGGCTCGCACGTCAGTGGATGAGATTGCTAGCGCTGGAATCTCAATTAGCGTAATCGCGCTAGATGGCAGTCCAGGATTTTGCAAGTTGTGACCGGGCCTCGTCACGCCAACTAGATGCGCCATCTCAACTACCTGCTCATGATCTCGCCAAGTAAGGATCTTGGATAAGGCATCAGCGCCGGTGATAAAGAACATCTCCAACTCTTCGCCATATTGTTTTCGCAAATCTTTCAGTGTATCCACGGTAAAAGTTGGGCCAGGTCGCTCAATATCAACCCGGCTGACTTCGAATCTTTCATCTGAAGCAGTAGCAATCACCGTCATCAGATAGCGGTGCTCTGCTGACGTTACTTTGTGATTCTCTTTCTGCCATGGCTGGCCTGTCGGTACGAACAACACCGAATCCAAATTAAAGCGATGTGCCACCTCCGAGGCGGCAACTAAGTGGCCGTTGTGGATTGGATCGAAAGTACCACCCATGATGCCAAGGCGTTTAATCCTTGGATCAAGCGAATACGCCATTTAGCGATCTCGGTTCATTCGAGTAATGACGATTGCCAGCAGCGTAAACACCACCATGGCAGTAATGCCATATTCCAATGGCTCCCAAGGCAGT
>JBJOHY010000115.1:0-7290 GCA_046047475.1 Actinomycetota bacterium
ACATCACCGATGAAAGATTTAAGAAGTATTACGATGATCGCGCAAACGGCCTAGCCCAGTTCGTTCACGATGCCATCATGGCTCAATAACTCTGAAGAAGAGTCGCCCTATAAGCCGGATCCTGACCTGTTATTTACGCAACACTTTTGTTGTGTAAATCCTCCCCTGCTGGTAATGTTTTCCGGATGAAGGCCACAGGGCTGAAACCAGGCTCTGCAGCGATTGTTAGCGGCTTGAATTTTGACGTCATGAGCGGACGCTTAATGTCCCTCGGGGTCCGAAAAGGAGCTCGAATTGAAAAATTGCGCAAAACAACTGGGGGTGGAATCCTTTTTAAAGTCGAGGATCATCGAGTTGTGCTGCATCACTCTCTTGCCGATCTCATAGAAGTTCGGGAGGAGATCTAATGTGTTCTGAATGTAAAGATTTTCGCCATGGGACAGTTTTAGAGTCTAGAGTAAATCCAATTGTTGCCCTAGTTGGTCGTTCCAATGTTGGAAAGTCAACACTTTTCACTCGTTTATCTGGAATACATCGCAAAATGGGAAACTGGCCAGCAACAACTGTTGAGGTCGGAAGTGCTGACGTCAAATTCTATGAACAGAACTTTACCTTGCTGGATCTTCCAGGAATCGCCTCATTGAATCCTGTTTCACCCGATGAAGCAATTGCCGTGGATATTCTAAAGAGCGGAGATCCGGACCTCGTTGTTTTTGTTATCGACTGCGCAAGTATGGCGAGATGTCTATTCCTACTTTCAGAATTAATTGAAAATGGTCAACGAATTCTTATTGCTCTAACGATGGATGATGTAGCTCAGCGGCGCGGAATAGATGTTTCTGCAGATAAATTGAGTAAGGCTCTAGGTGTGCAAGTAGTAAAAGTAAATCCTCGCAAGAATGAGGGAATCGAAGAGTTAAAAAAAGCAATCGTTACCAATGTTGATTCAGAGCAAAAGATGATTGACCTATCTTTCACTTCACTGGAAGAACGAGTGGACTGGGTGCACTCACTCTCAAAAATTATTTCAACTAAACGTCCGGCAAAAGAATCCAAATCAGATCAGTTGGATAAGGTATTTACCTCTCCGATGCTCGGCCCAGTAGCTTTACTGGCTATTTTGTGGAGTGTCTTTCAAGGTACAACTACTTTTGCCGCACCGATTCAAGATTGGCTTGATGTGATTATCAACCAAAAATTTGGTTCATATGTATCCAATAACATTGGTAGCAACTCAATTATTCAAGGTTTGGTTGTTGATGGAATTATTGCTGGCGTGGGAACTCTACTTACATTCCTCCCTGTAATGACGATTATGTTTTTCTTTCTCAGTTTCTTAGAAGATTCCGGCTACATGGCGAGAGCAGCTGTTGTGGCTGATCGAATTATGCGTGCTGCTGGGCTACCTGGCCGTGCAATTCTGCCAATGCTTGTTGGGTTTGGTTGCAATGTTCCAGCAGTAAGTGCGACCCGAGCCTTAAGTGATGCACGACATCGACTAATTGCAGGATTAGCCGTTCCGTTCACTGCTTGTTCTGCGCGTTTAGCGGTTTATGTATTTGTTGGAACTATATTTTTTGGAAGTAATGCCGGAACTGTTGTATTTGCCATGTATTTAGTTTCAATCGCACTGGTAATTGGATTTTCCTTCTTATTTAAAAACATATTTGTTAAAGATGCTCCTCGTGTACCGATGTTAATTGAACTTCCTCCATACAAACTACCTACATCATTATTAATAATTTCAGACGCATGGTTGCGTGTAAAGGGATTTTTGCGAGAGGCTGCCGGTATTGTTGTTATTACTGTGATCGCAGTTTGGGCGCTAATGTCGATTCCACTTACCTCGAATTACTCTTTCGGAGAAGTTCCTGTCGAAGAAAGCGCATACGGAACAGTTTCTAAAGCAATCTCTCCAGTTTTTGCTCCTGCCGGATTTGATGATTGGCACACTACAGGTGCATTGATCACCGGGTTTGTTGCTAAAGAAGTTGTAATCTCATCTTGGGCTCAGAATTATGCTGTTGACGGGCAAGACGATGAGACGCAAAGCAAGTCACTAGGCGTGTTACTAAAGAGTGATTTTGATAAATCAAGTAGTGGTGCGCCTTTACCTGCTGTGTGGGCTTTCTTGATATTCCTAACCGCTTACACCCCATGCGTCGCGACGGTTGCTGCACAGAAAAAAGAGTTTGGAACACGTTGGGCGTTGATTGGAGTTGGACTTCAATTGGGAATTGCCTGGATCTTAGCTGTTGTTGTTTTCCAAGTCGGAAGACTCTTTGTATGAGAGTTAAAGCTTTGGAACGAGTTAGAAACGCTCTCGCGATGGGAGCAGCTACTCGTAAGGAAATTCGAGTTATCACAGGACTTGATGCAGATATCGTAGATTTGTGTGTCGATTTATTGGTTGTATCAGGTGAAATTAGACCAACAGAACTTAAAGGCGCATGTACCGTAGGAGGCTGCAGCAGTTGCGGAGAAGATTCCACCTGTCATCCACGCGAAGCCAATCAAGGGCCAGTAACTATAACTATAACTAAACGCCTCGGCATCTAGTTCAAACAATTAACTGCGATGTGAAGAAGAGTCGCCCTATAAGCCGGATTCTGTAATTGATAATCATCCATCTGGGGTAGTTATTACTAACTACCTCGGTGCAACCTACCCATGAACTCAGCGAGCAGCTTCATCGTTCACGAACCAACTTGCGTTGATTTTGGTCTTGCTCCGGGTGGGGTTTACCTAGCTGGATTAGTCACCTAATCCACTGGTGAGCTCTTACCTCACCGTTTCACCCTTACCTATTGCTAGGCGGTTTGTTTTCTGTGGCACTTTCCCGCGGGTCACCCCGGGTGGCCGTTAGCCATCACCCTGCTCTGTGGAGTCCGGACTTTCCTCAGTCTTGCAACTGCGATTATCCGGGCAACTCTCCCGCTAAGGATAAAGCAAACTAGTTAGTTCAGGAAACCGGGTAGTTACGCAGCCGCAGAAGCGAGATGCTTTCTTATGTCCTTTATCAGCGCCCAAGACCAATAGAACAAACCAAATTGAAGTGGCAATCGCAGGTATGCCACTAATTGTTCTGATAGTTCGCGATCAGACCAATCTATCGCCATGTAGATATTCGCTGGATATACCGCAATAAAAAGTGCAAGTGATGCCCAGGCACCAAGTAAACGTAAGTTTAGATTGTTTAACTTAGCCGAGATTGGTGCTAACAACATTGCGGCAACTACCAGTTCAGCAATCCCACTTAAGTAAGTCCACAGCACTGGTTCACCGGGAAGAAACGGCGGAACTATTGGATTGAACGCAGCTGGATTTATAAAATGCACTGATCCGGTCACAATTAACATGATGGCCATGCCTCGCCCAGTTGTGTATTTATGGTTATTCATTTTTGATCCCTAACTGCTATAGCTATCTAAGGCTTGGTTTACCAACAAATCTGCATCAAAATTGTCATCTCGTCTTACCCACTTATAACTCACTTGCCCGTGAGGCAATATCCCTCTTGCCTTAATTGCCAGCTCGCGAAGCACCGGATGTTTAATTTTCCAATTGCCGCTCATTTGTTCTACAACCAATTTTGAATCCATGCGCACTTCAACCGTAGCGCTGGGATCAAGTTGTTTAACTAATTCAAGCGCTGCAATTAGGCCACAATATTCGGCATAGTTATTGGTCTGAGTACCTAAATACTCTTTGGCTTCAGCAATTACATTAAAGGTTGCGGCATCTCTAACCAAGGCACCATATGCCGCAGGTCCCGGGTTTCCTCGAGAGCCGCCATCGGCTTCCGCAATGTATTTAGCCATTATCTGATCAAAATCCGTCGACACTCATCACAGCGAACCACTTCATCTTCAGCGGAAGCCTGAATGGTTGCTAGGTCAGTTGCACTAATCTCTATTCGGCAACCGCCACATGTTTTGCCAGATAGCTCAGCCGCGCCAATTCCACCATGATCGGATCGAATCTTGTCGTACAACTTTAACAATTCAACATCTAGCTGTGCCCTTAGCCGCACTGCCTGTTGCTGGAGTTGATCTTTTTCCAGATTAATCTCATTAAGTAATGAATCTGCCACAGCAGTTACTTTGGCTAACGTTTCCTTTATGTTATTCACAATCGCAGCTTGCTCCGAAACTAATTTCTCCGCAGCTTCAACCTGCGACATAATTTCAAGTTCTTCATCTTCCAAAGTTGCTTGTCTGCGCTTTAGCGTCTCCAACTCGTGCTGCATATTTACCAGATCTTTTGCTGATAAAGTTCCGCCATCAATTAGTGCACTATCTCGCTCAATGCGCAATCTAACTTGCTCCACATCAGCGTCAGCTCGCTTCACCAGCACTTGCAAATCAGCAACCGCAGTGCTGCGGGCAACCAGTTCATTTTCGGCAATTGGCAGCGATACGCGAAGCTCACCCTGCTCTTTTACTTCAGGAAGATTCTTTGCTTTGTGATTAAGTTGATCAATCGATGTCTCTAATTTCTGTAGCTCTAGCAGTAAGCGTTGCTGGTCCCGCGATGCTTTCATGGCGAATTGACTCCGCTAATTTGACCAGTCCATGGGTCAGTGCAGATCTCAGAAATCACAGTAGGGACCAATGGAAACTCCTGATTTAGTTTTTTGGCTAGCACGGCTAACCATAGCCACTCACTTGCCCAATGGGAAACATTAATTAGCGCAATGCTGCTATTGGCTTGGTGATCGAGCACTGCGTGATGTTTCAGGTCTGCCGTAATGTAGGCATCAACCGCCAAGGAGGGCAGGATTGGCAGCAAGCTTGCGCCAGATCCCCCACATACTGCGATCCGTTGGATTAAATTTGCTGGGTTACCGGTAAATCTGATGCCATTTTGATTCTTTGGCAATTTAGCTGCTAACAATCTTGCCAGCTCAACTAACGGCATAGGCTTTTGTAGCTTTCCAACCCGGCCCGTTCCAATCAAACTAGTGGTTTGGGTAACTGAATGTTCCGGAATCACCCCGAGTGATGCAATCAGTGCATCTGATACCCCGTCGATTCCGTGGTCAGCATTTGTGTGTGCGACATAAATTGATAATTGATGTTTGGCAGCAAATTCAATCATTTGCGCAATGTGCTGTTGCGTTACCACCTCAGGGAGATCAGTCAGATCAAGCGGATGATGTGAAATAACTAGATTTGCCCCTACTGAAACTGCTGAAGCAAGAATTTCCAAAGTTAGATCTACCGTTAGTAGTATTTTTTCTACTGCGATATCACCACTACCAACGGCTAAACCGATTTGATCCCACTCTTCAGCCAATTCTGCTGGATACCAGCGCTCAACGGCCGAAGCAATCTCAGAGACTTTGGGTCGGGTCATAGGGTAAACATAGCCCGAAGCTACAGGTTCGTCCTACACTCAGGTCATGACTGAAGCAACTGAACACCATCATGAACATGGCAAAAATGTCCTGGCGGAACTGGTTCCGCTCGGCCGAGAACTCCGACAATTAATCCCGAACGTTTATGACGCTTTTGGCAAACTCTCTGCCGCCGCGCAAGAGCCAGGGGCGCTGGATGCAAAAACCAAAGAACTGATTGCAATGGCCATTGCCATTTCAAGTCATTGCGATGGTTGCATCGCATCACATGGTCGTGGATTAGCGGTAAAGGGTGCGACTGAAGCTGAGGTAGCTGAAATGATTGGCGTCTGCATTCAAATGATGGGTGGTCCAGCTACGGTTTACGGACCAAGAGCATTTGCTGCATTTAAGTCATTTAAGTCGGGACTTTAAGGCAAAGTTGATTGATTACCTTAACTAGTGATCGAGCAACTGCCGTCATTGATCCAGCTGCTGGCGGGCGGTTAACTCGGCTAGTAATTTATGGTTATGAAATCTTACGAGATCCAAAATTTAACACTGATTCTTCAATATTTGGGTATGGCTCTTTCCCAATGGCACCTTACGCCGGAAGGATTCGCAATGGATCTTTTAGCTTTCAGTCGCGCCAATATCAGCTCAATGACCTTGCTGATTCACCTCATGCTCTTCATGGCACCGTAATTTATGACTCTTGGTTGGTGACCAATCATTCCGAAGATAGATGTGAAATACAGACCAGCATTTCAGGTGATTGGCCATTTCGCGGAACCGTTAAGCAATTGTTTGAATTATCCAATTCTCAACTGAGAATGGTGATTGAACTGCAAGCAATTGATGCAATGCCGGCATGGCTTGGATTTCATCCCTGGTTTAGAAAAGTTATTGCCGGTAACGAGTATCAACTGACTGCAAATTTTGATCATATGTATCTTCGCGACGCCGAAAAAATCGCAACAAAACTAACTGGCCCACCAAAACCATTGCCATGGGATGATTGTTTCGTTGGCGAGGACCCAAAAATCGAGATATCTTGGGGAGATCTACTTTCGCTGAAGTTAGTGAGCAACTATCCATATTGGGTGATCTATTCAGCGCCAGAAGATGCCATCTGCATTGAGCCACAAACTGCACCGCCCAATGCGATTGAAATTGAGAAAGCAGCGGAGTTAACTGCTGGAGAAACGTTGAAGTTAGATTTTTCTATCTTGTTTAATAGTTAGTTAATGAACCAGTTAATTTTTGATTGTATCCATTACTGACCCTAAAGTTCCATACTTTCCTGCACCCAAGCGCAGCAGTGGATCAACTACAGTTGGTGAAATAAATAGCCGATCTTTTTCGTCTTTTGAAACGGCTGAATCATCTACCCAGATCTTTGAAATCTCACAAAGCACCAAGATTTGACTACTATTTTTTACTTTTATCTCTTCGGAAAACTTGCAAGCAAAATTAATCTTATTTTCCGTTAGCCGAGGTGTCGGCCAGTCCCAATTAGTGGTGGGAATATTAAATTCACTTATTTCGCTACTGCCGTACGGAAGCTCCTGCGCAGTTGCTTGCACCTGTGCCGCCTGACTGCTGCTGGCAATCCCAACGGTGCAGTAAGGATCCTCGCGAAGATTCATCAAGGTATCTTTAACTCGACCGGAAACATCCCAACTGCCTACCGAGAACATCAGCATCGGCGGTTTTGAAGAAAGGCCATTAAAGAACGAAAATGGTGCCAGATTCCAAGAAGCAGCATCAGACTTAGGCTGGTTGGCAGTTAGCACCCAGGCAATGGGTCTGGGAATGATGGTCTGAGTTAACAGGGCATAAACATTTTTCTCAGCCATCTCAGCCAAATTTATTTCCATTACCTATCCCCAATCATGACAATAGCCAATATACAGTTCGAATCAGTTGAACTGAGCACATTTGCTATCTAA
>JBJOHY010000116.1:0-4293 GCA_046047475.1 Actinomycetota bacterium
CAGCTTTGAACTTAGGCACTGAGGTTGCTGGAATCTTTACAACCGCACCAGTTTGTGGGTTGCGGCCATTGCGAGCAGCACGCTTTGCTTTCTCGAAGGTACCAAATCCAACTAGAGCGACCTTGTCGCCCTTAACTACAGCATGAACAATGTTGTCCAAAACTGAGTCGATTGCCTCTAGCGCTTGCTTGCGAGAGATGTCCAGATCAGCGGCAACTGCATCCGCTAGTTCTGCTTTGTTCACGAAGAACCTCCAAAGTTGTTTGCCGATTACCTATCGACCTCATAAGCGTAGGCAAATTCCTCACGAGTTATTTGCGACACGCAGGAATTTCCCTCACCAGCGGCGGGTTTTTCCCTCAGGAAAGGGTTTTTGGCCGCCAGTCGGCTCGGTTTTGCTCAAAATCCGCAATTTTGTCTAGTTGCTGCATCGTGATGCCGATATCGTCCAAGCCCTCTAGTAGTCGCCATTTAACGTAAGGGTCAATCTCAAAACCTGCGGTAATCGTGCCGGCGGTGATCTGCTGCGACGGCAGATCTACCGTGATTGTCGCCCCCGGATCAGCCTCTAAATAAGCCCAGAGCTGTTCCGTGACCTCATCGCTAACTTGTGCGGTAAGTAACCCACCTTTTCCGGAATTGCCACGAAAGATATCGGCAAAGCGAGGCGAGATAACTACTTTAAATCCGTAATCCATCAGCGCCCATACCGCATGCTCACGAGATGAGCCAGTGCCAAACTCAGGACCGGCAACCAATACGGTCGCATTTTCATAGGCTGGTTGATTCAACACAAATGATTCATCGTCACGCCAGGCTTTAAACAGTGCATCTTCATAGCCATGACGAGTAATGCGTTTTAGATATTCCGCTGGAATGATCTGATCAGTGTCAACATTGCTGCGACGAAGCGGCGCACCAACTCCAGTATGCGTATTAAATGCTTCCATTACATCCCCAAATCTTTTGGTTCTGCTAAGTGGCCAAGCAATGCAGTAGCGGCTGCAACTTGAGGTGATACTAAGTGAGTTCTGCCACCAGGTCCCTGTCGACCTTCGAAGTTACGGTTAGAAGTTGATGCGGCTCGCTCTCCCTTGCTCAACTTATCTGGATTCATTCCCAAACACATTGAGCAGCCAGCACTTCGCCATTCTGCACCGGCGGTTAGAAACACTTTATCTAGCCCTTCAGCCTCAGCTTGCAATCTAACCCGAGCACTACCTGGTACCACGATCATCTTTAGATTGCCGGCTAACTTCTTGCCTTTAATAATCTCCGCCGCTGCTCGCAAATCTTCAATTCGACCGTTGGTGCAAGAACCTAGGAACACAGTGTCCACATAAATATCTTTTAATTTTGTTCCAGGTGTTAGATCCATGTACTGCAATGCGCGTTCTGCCGCAGTGCGCTCAACTGGATCAGCAAAATCATTTGGATCCGGCACAGCTGCTGATAGCGGCACACCTTGACCTGGGTTAGTTCCCCAAGTGACAAAAGGTGACAGAGTATTGGCATCAAGGATTACTTCATGATCAAACTTGGCACCATCATCAGTTGGCAACGTGCGCCAGTAATCCAGCGCAATCTCCCAATCTTTACCTTTTGGTGCGCGATCTCTACCTTCGATATAAGCAAAAGTGGTGTCATCTGGCGCGATCATGCCGGCGCGAGCGCCGCCTTCAATGGACATGTTACACATCGTCATGCGGCCTTCCATCGAAAGATTTCTAACCGCTTCTCCCCGATATTCCAAAACATATCCTTGACCGCCACCAGTGCCAATCTTGGCAATGATGGTAAGAATCAAATCCTTAGCAGTAACACCTTCGGGAAGTTTGTTATTAACTGTAACTGCCATGGTTTTAAATTTCTTCAGCGGCAAAGTTTGAGTTGCCAATACGTGCTCAACTTCACTGGTGCCAATTCCAAATGCCAGCGCGCCAAATGCGCCGTGAGTTGAGGTGTGTGAATCGCCGCAAACAATTGTCATGCCGGGTTGAGTTAGTCCAGTTTGTGGTCCAACTACGTGCACAATTCCTTGCTCTGCATGTCCTAATGAATAACGTGGTACACCAAACTCGTCACAATTTTTTCGTAACGCTTCAACCTGGGCTCTTGAAATTGGATCCGCGATGGGTTTATCTATGTTTAAAGTTGGAACGTTGTGATCTTCAGTAGCAACAGTTAAGTCTGGTCGACGAACTTTTCGCCCTGCCGCTCGCAAACCATCAAATGCTTGGGGGCTGGTTACCTCGTGCACGAGATGCAGATCCACATAAAGCAGGTCTGGACTATTGCCTTCGCCTGGTGCCACAACATGGGCATCCCATACTTTTTCGGAGAGCGTCTTGGCCATCTGACTCCTTGTTTCGAGGAAGAAAGGATACCGAGCATCAAAAACCGCAGACAGATCGCGTGATCTGCCTGCGGTTTAGTTGTAGCCCCGACGGGATTTGAACCCGCGCTACCGCCTTGAGAGGGCGGCGTGCTAGGCCGCTACACAACGGGGCCAGGTGGTTGAATCCGCTGGGGTACCAGGATTCGAACCTAGACTAACGGAACCAGAAACCGTTGGGCTGCCAATTACCCCATACCCCATTTGACACTTAAAGCTGCGAAAGCATACCTGAGCGGATTTTGCTGCGATCAAGCGCTGAGCGCGGCATTGATTCGACCCATACTTTTGGCTTTGCCGAGCAATTCCAACGACTCAAACAATGGTGGCGAGACACGTTTACCGGTAACTGCAACGCGCAGTGGCGAGAATGCCGTCTTTGGTTTCAATCCTAACTCGTCAATCAATTTTGCCCGTAAACAATTTTCCAACTCAGTGCGATCCCAAGTTGCCAAAGATTCAAGTGCAGGTGCAGCTGCTCTCAACACTTCAATACCAGCGCTATCGAGCACCGCTGCTTTGTCTGTTGCGTCTAAGGCAAAATCAGTTTCAGAAACAAACAAGAACCTGAGCATCTCCACGCCTTGCGACAGCGTTTCAATTCGCTCCTGAACCAATTCAATGGCATTTGCCAAAAGTGTCATCTGCTCCGCCGTTGGTTTCTCTGGCAGCACCGCAACGGTTTGCAAGTAAGGAAGTAGTCGATCGAGTAGATCCGCTTGGCTTAAACTCCTAATCCAGTCCGCATTTATTGCAGTGCATTTCTTTAAATCAAATCTTGCTGGATTTGGATTCACTCGAGAAATTTCAAAAGCCTTTGCCATTTGCTCTAAATTGAAAAACTCTTGATCATCGCCCATTGACCAACCTAGTAGGGCTAGGTAGTTGAGTAATCCCTCTGGCAAGAAGCCTTGATTGCGATACATCAACAAACTAGATTCTGGATCGCGTTTTGAAAGTTTCTTATTTCCCTCGCCCATTACATACGGCAGGTGACCAAATTGCGGGGTAATGCCAGTACCAACGCCGATATCCTTTAACGCAGCGTAAAGCGCAATCTGTCGAGGTGTGCTCGATAGTAAATCTTCACCCCGCAGCACATGTGTTATCTCCATCAACGCATCATCAACTGGATTTACCAGCGTATACAGCGGATCACCATTGCCTCTAACTAAAACATAATCTGGCACATGCTCGGCTGCAAAAGTTAGTTCGCCCCGCACCAAATCATTCCAAGTGAAATCAGTTCCGGGCATCTTGAATCGAAGCACCGGATCGCGTCCGGCCGACTTGAAGTTGGCTATCTCGTCATCAGTTAAATTGCGGCATTTGCCGTCATAGCCCGGCGTTCTATTTTCTTGCTTTGCTTTTTCGCGTCGCTCTTCTAATTCTTCCGGTGAGCAGTAGCAGTTATAGGCATGGCCTGCAGCCAGTAGCTTCGCTGCTACTTCCCGATAGATATCCAACCGCTCCGATTGTCGATATGGTCCAAATGGTCCGCCGACCTCTGGCCCCTCATCCCAAGTTAAGCCAAGCCAGCGCAGTGAATCCAGCAGCATCAAATAGGAATCTTCACTATCGCGAGCAGTGTCGGTGTCTTCAATACGAAATACAAAAGTGCCGCCGGTATGCCGAGCATATGCCCAGTTGAACAACGCGGTTCGCACCATGCCAACATGTGGATCTCCAGTTGGTGAAGGGCAGAACCGAACCCGGACCTTACTCATAATTTGCAACCAAATTTCTCAAAATACCAATTCCTTCGATCTCAACCTCAACCACATCTCCGGCAACCATCTTTGAGATCCCCGCTGGCGATCCAGTCAAAATCACATCGCCAGGAAGTAGTGTGATGTGATGGCTGACCCAAGAGACGATCTCATTAATGCCATGGATCA
>JBJOHY010000117.1:0-14575 GCA_046047475.1 Actinomycetota bacterium
GGACGCTCGTACCAACTGAGCTACCTGGCCACACCACATAGTTTCTCTGGCTAACCAGATCCACCGCGACCCCGACGGGACTTGAACCCGCGACCTCCGCCGTGACAGGGCGGCGCGCTAACCAACTGCGCTACGGGGCCTCGTTGTGTAACGAGACACGTACCCCCAACGGGATTTGAACCCGCGCTACCGCCGTGAAAGGGCGGCGTCCTAGGCCGCTAGACGATGGGGGCCTGCAGGCTGATTACTCAACCCGTTAGGAGGGGCGAAAGCGTATCTCAGTGCTGCAACTAATTGTTAGTCGGGATTTGATTTTGCGCCAACTTCACCTAATTCATACGATATTTATCTCATATTGGATGCAAGATTTTGACCCATTCTCGCTGGGGTAAGATTGTGACTCGTTAAATCACAGGGCCTTTAGCTCAGCTGGCAGAGCAACGGACTTTTAATCCGTGGGTCGTCGGTTCGATCCCGACAGGGCCCACTTAACTTAAGTTAGGGAAGCATGATTCCAACCACAACTCATCGAGGGGTGGTTTTTGCCCGAAATGGTGCAGCGGCATCGAGCCAACCGCTTGCAGTATCGGCCGCGTTAGAAATTTTGCGTGAAGGTGGCAGCGCAATAGATGCTGGGATTGCAGCTAGCGCCGTGCTCGCAGTAATTGAACCTGGTGCATCACATCTAGGTGGCGATGCCTTTTTGATAGTGCATGATGCGAAAACAAGAACTAATACTGCGTTAAATGGCAGCGGTGAAGCACCACATCGAGCAACAGCCGATGCGTTCCCTAACGGAATTGACATTCATGGCTACAAAGCAGCAACTGTTCCTGGTCTAGTTTCAACTTGGTTTGCCGCACATGAGAAATATGGAAAGTTGCCAATTGCAAAATTGCTTGCTCGAGCAATTGAATATGCTGAATCTGGCGTTTCGATAAACGCTAGATTTGCCAAAGCGGTTGTTGCACATAAATTGGCTTATCCGGCAACTAAAGTCTTTGACACCATGGGAATGAGTTCGCAACTTGCTGGCGGTGACGTGGTGGTGCAGTCGGACTTGGCCTGGACGTTTAGACAGATCGCTAAGAATGGCCGAACCGCATTTTATGAGGGTGAGATTGCGGCGAAGATTGTTGCGGGCACTGATGGTTGGTTCAGCAAAGAAGACTTAGCGAATCATCAAACTCGTATTCTCGATCCGCTGGCAATTAAGTATCGGGATTACACAATTTATGGCCAGCCACCACCTAGTCAAGGCATGATTTTTCTTGAAGGTTTGAAATTAGCTGAAGGATTTGATTTAGCGAATCTGACTACTGCACAGCTAACACACATCTTGATTGAAGCCAAAAAGATTGGTTATGCCGATCGTTATGAAGTCTTAGCTGATCCGGAAATAGTAGATGTTGATATTCAGAAGATCTTTGATCCAGCACACATTGCTAAGCGAAGAGCTGAGATCGATCTAACTGCGGCAAATAACACGTTAACTAAGCCGCTACCTGAAGGCAGTGACACTACTTATTTCTTAGTGGCAGATGCAGATGGCAATGCGGTCTCATGGATTCAAAGTGTCTTTCATAGTTTTGGTGCTTCATTTGCGGTGCCAGGCACGGGCATTGTGCTAAATAATCGATTAACTGGTTTCTCACTTGATCCAAATTCAGTTAATTTTATTGCGCCTGGTAAGCGCCCAGCGCACACGCTTAATGCCTGGATCGCAACTAATGCTGATGGATCACTGAAATATGTTGGTGGAACACCTGGCGGAAATATTCAGGTGCAATCAAATTTGCAGTTAGTAGTGAATTTGATTGATCTGAAGATGGATGTGCAACAAGCTTGTGAAGCACCAAGATGGCAGCACCTAACCACACCAGGTAATCCCAACATAGAAGAAGATTATTTCGGCACATTAGAAATCGAGAATCGTTTTGATGATGCCACGTTAGCGGAGCTCAAATCACTCGGTCATCGAGTCAGACCAATTGCCGGATATGGTCATGGGTCAGCAGTTCAGCTACTTGAAGTTCTGGCCAACGGCACATACGCAGTTGGCTCTGACCCTCGCGTTGATGGTCAAGCTGCAGGTTACTAGCTAACCAGTTTTAACGTCTTTCGCACAATCTCACTTACGGCTGCTGTTTCAATCAAGAAGCCATCATGACCATAAGGTGAGTTAATCACTTCTAGCGGCTGGGCGGTTGGGGTGAGATCAACAATCTCTTGCTGCAATCTAGGTGGGAATAGCCGATCAGTATCGATAGCTGCCACCACAACCGGAACTTTGATGTTTTGCAACACAGCAGCAACCCCACCTCGATCTTTACCAACATCATGTGAATTCATGGCAGCAGTTAACCGAATATAAGTATTTGCATCAAAGCGCTGTTGCAATTTCTCTGCCTGATGATCTAAATAACTGATCACCGCATATCTGCCAGTGCCATCATCTTGCAGCGTTGAGCCAAAACGTTCCGCCATCTCAATCTCGGTTCGGTAACTTAAATGTGCAATTTGTCTGGCTATCGCCATGCCAGTAACTGGACCTATTTCTTGCTCGTAGTAATCACCACCATTGAAGTTCGGATCAGCTTCAATTGCTTTGATTTGAATTGTGTGAGTACCAATTTGATCTCCTGATGCGGCGGCAGCTGAACCAATGCTCAAAATTGCCGCAACTCGATCTGGATGACTAATTCCCCATTCCAACGCTCGCATACCACCAAGGGATGGACCAGTAGTTAGAAGATACTTTTCAATCCCAATGGCATCATTGAATAAGAACTCAGCTTTAACCATGTCGCGGATATTGAGCATCGGAAATCGCGAGCCCCAACGTTTTCCATCTGGCGAAATACTTGCTGGACCAGTTGAGCCCTGACAGCCACCAACCACGTTTGGACAGACCACAAAGTATTTGTCAGTATCAAATGCTTTACCTGGCCCAATTAATCCTGGCCACCAAGCGGCCGCATCGCTCCAACCAGTCATGGCATGGTTGATAAATATTGCATTCGACCTAGCAGAATTGAGTTCACCAAATGTCTGATACGCGATTTTGACATCTGGGACTATTTCGCCAGACTCTAATTGCAAATCACCTATCTTGACGAACTTCCGATCTCCTGGATCATCCGTTTCTAGCCAAGCACCAGTTACTTTTTTGCTAATACTCATTATTTCGCAGCAGCAAAACCAGCATCAAGATCAGCTTTAATGTCAGCTAGATTCTCTAAGCCGACACTCAATCTAATTAGGCCCGGGTTTACGCCAGCAGTTAATTGTTCTTCAGCAGTTAACTGCGAATGAGTAGTTGATGCTGGGTGGATTGCAAGAGATCTGACATCACCAATATTTGCCACATGGGAGAACAGCTTAAGTGCTTCAATAAATTTCTTACCCGCTTCAACCCCACCCTTTATCTCAAACGAAAGCACGGAACCGCTACCAAGTGGCGCATACTTTGTTGCTTGGCCATGCCATGGCGAGTTTGGTAGAGATGCGTAATTCACTTTATCTACCTGCGGATGGCTGTTTAACCAAGTTGCGATCTCTTTGGCATTTGAAACATGGCGCTCCATACGTAAACTCAAGGTTTCTAGTCCCTGGGCCAGCAACCAAGCGTTAAATGGCGATGCTGCGGCACCAATATCGCGAAGCAAAGTGAGTCGAATCTTGAAGATATAAGAAAGGTTCGCGCCAAATGGTGAGCCAACACCAAGATCTCGGGCGTAAACCAAACCGTGATAACTTGGATCTGGATTGTTAAATCCAGTAAAACGCTCTGGGTATTTGGCGTAATCAAATTTGCCAGAATCCACAATCACACCAACTACAGCATTACCGTGACCGGATAGGAATTTAGTTGCGGAATGAATTACCACATCAGCCCCATGCTCAATTGGCTTAATTAGGTATGGCGTAGCAACGGTGTTATCAACAATCAACGGAACACCATGTTCATGAGCAACTTTCGCAATCGCAGCAATATCTAGTACGTCATTTTTTGGATTTGCAATCGTCTCACCAAAGAATGCTTTGGTATTTGGCTTGATTGCCCGCTGCCACGCCGCTGGATCAGTTGGGTCATCAACGAAAGTAACTTCGATGCCGAATTTTGGCAGCGTGTAGTGGAACAAGTTATAGGTGCCACCATAAAGCGATGGGGAAGACACGATGTGATCCCCAGCTTCCGCAATATTTAGCAATGCAAAAGTTGTGGCAGCTGAACCAGAAGCAACCAGCAGCGCGGCAACGCCACCTTCTAGGGCAGCAACTCGTTGCTCCACGGCATCTTGGGTTGGGTTCATGATTCGGGTGTAGATATTTCCGAGCTCTTTTAGTCCAAATAGATTTGCGGCATGCTCGGTATCACGGAATTGATATGCGGTAGTTTGATAAAGCGGTAGTGCTCTAGCGCCAGTAGTTGGATCTGGGGTTTGACCAGCATGAATTTGTAGGGTTTCAAACGCAGCATTATTAATATCGAAAGATGACAAAGTAACCTCCTCAGTTTGAGGGGTCTAACTATTTAGACCCGCGCTTGTCGTTTTCTCGACCTGGTCTTCACCCGGAGCACCCCACCGCGGTGGAGGGTTGCCGTCCAGTAAGCCGGGGCTAATAACTGGAACTCATGACCTGGCGCGGAGGTTAGCAGACGACCTTTAAGGAGTCTAGAGCCGGCCAGCGTCATGAACTCTTCGAATAAATTCTCGAGTCTGCGGCTGTGTTGGATTTTCTAATAACTGTTCGGGAGATCCCCACTCAAGAATTTTTCCAGAATGCAGATAGCAAACTTCGTTAGCCACTTGTTTCGCGAAACCCATTTCATGGGTAGCTAACACCATCGTCATACCTTCACCTTTTAGATCTCGCACCGTGCTGAGTACTTCATTTACTAAAACTGGATCTAATGCACTAGTTACTTCATCTAGTAGTAGCAATCTGGGATGTCTGGCAATGGATCTAATTATCGCCACTCGCTGTTGCTGGCCACCACTTAATCGGTCGGGATATTGGTCGGCTTTGTCTTTTAGGCCAAATCGGCTTAGTAACTCAAATGCCTCGGTAATTGCTTTTTCGCTATCAACTTTCTGCACTCGAGTTGGCGCCAAAGTTATGTTCTCCAGCACGGTCATATGTGGGAAAAGGTTAAAAGATTGAAAAACCATACCCAATTTTTTACGTACCTCATCCGGATTCACATCTGCCGCAGATATATCTTCACCATCAAGTTTGATCACGCCGTCATCAATTTGATCAAGCAGGTTGATGCAGCGCAGCAGCGTGGATTTGCCACTGCCAGAAGAACCAATAAACACGGTTGCGGTGTGTTCGGGGACAGTGAAAGTAATGTCTTGCAACACAACTTCATTACCAAAAGTTTTTCGAAGTTTCTCTACTCGCAATACTGGAGTGCTCATGCCTGCCCCTGGGCATTTTGTCGCTCCAAAGTGCGGCGAAGCATTCGATCCGTTGCTCGAGTTAGCGGAATGGTTACCGCCAAAAATATTAGTGCTGCCATGACATAGGGGGTGTAATTAAAAGTCTTTGCAGTTTGAATTTGGGCTGCTCGAACCGCATCGGTCACTCCAAGAATTGAAATCAATCCAGTGTCTTTAATCAGCGCTACTAAATCATTCAATAACGGTGGCGTTACTCGCTTGAGGGCCTGGGGCAGCACGACATGACGCAGGGTTTGAAAGTGACTTAACCCAAGAGATCTGGCAGCAGCTCGCTGACTTGGATGAATTGTCAGAATCCCGCTGCGAATAACTTCAGCTACATACGCTGAGTAGGTAATGATTACAGCAACTGTTCCCAAAACCAAAACGTTATTAGTAACTCCTTGCAGTCGCAGTGCCGGCACACCAAACCCAATTAACAAAATAACCAGAATCATCGGAATGCCACGAAACACATCCACATAAACCATTGATAAAAATCTAAACGGAATCAGGGCAGGCGATCTTGAAGTTCGAATCAGCGCAATAATCAATCCGATAACTGCAACGCTGCTGCCTGCAATTATGGTCAGCGTAATGTTTGTGCCAAAACCTAAAATAATTTTGGGCAGAATTTCAAAACCATATGCCCACTTAAAAAAGGTATCTCGAAGTGAAATCCAACCTGGGGATGTGACGAGAACCGTAATCAACGTTCCGAGCACCAGCGTGCTGGAGATTGCTGCGACCAGTGCATTTCGCTTATTGCGCTGTTTGCGCGCAATTCGTCTGGTTAACTCAATTTCGCTGGGCTGCCAGTTGCCACCAAAATCATAAGGCGCAGAGTCAGGGGAATCCCCAACTCTGCGCCCTTGATTTTCAATCATTACTGCAGAACCGGTGCGCCTGTGTAGCTAGCTAGCCACTCTTCAGTGATTGTTGCAAGCTCGCCGCTGCTGCGAAGTGCATCAATGGCTTGATTTAGGCAATCAGTAAGTGGACTGTCTTTTGCTAAAAGCAAGCCAAATCCTTGATCTGCACTATCAATTTCTTCTACCTGACCGACGATGATGCCGTTGTCTAGCTCAACACCTGCGGTGTAAAGCGCAGTAGGTAGATCCATCACAATGCCGTCAATTTGCTGATTCTTCAGCGCAGTAACTGCGGCAGCGTTATCGTTAAACACTGAGGCGGAAAGACTGAAAGTAGATTCAACAACTTCAAGTGAAGTAGTGCCTACGCCAGCACCAAGTTTGGCACCTGAGTCGATGACTTCTTGGATAGTAGTCAAACCTTCAAGCTTGCTGCCTGAGAACGAAACAATCGCTTGATTTGCTTGGTAATACGGTCCAGCAAAGTCAACAACTTCTTTTCGCTGATCAGTAATTGAATACTGCTGCAAGTTGAAATCAAAAGTCTTTGGTCCGGGTGCAATTGCTGCATCAAATGAGGTGCGAACCCAAGTCACATCGGCTGAGTCATAACCAAGCTCATCAGCAATTGCATAGGCAACAGCTGCTTCAAATCCTTCGCCACTTTCTGGCGCATCATCAATCACCCATGGGTAATAAGCAGGTTCGCCAGTTGCAATAGTTAGTGTGCCAGGAGTTAAAGTCTCCAAAGATTCAGCTGAGCACACCGTGCTCTCATTACCAGTTGCAGTTTCAGTTTCTTCAGCACTGGAACAAGCGGATAGCACAAGTGCAAAAGCCAGCAACGGAATCAACTTAACAAGTTTCTTCATTAACAGCCTCTCTATGATCTAAACGCTAGATCTGAGACTTTCAGACCCGCGCTTGTCGTTTTCTCGACCTGGTCTTCACCCGGAGCACCCCACCGCGGTGGAGGGTTGCCGTCCAGTAAGCCGGGGCTAATAACTGGAACTCATGACCGGGGCGAATAATACAAGAAATTCAGATCTAGAAAATCAGGGGTGGATCAAACCTTTTGTAGTTGTTCGCGACTTGATGGCAGGTCGCAGCGGTAACCCACGTTACGCACTGTGCTAATTAGCGCTTCGTATTCAGGTCCCAACTTGGCACGAAGTCGTCGCACGTGAACGTCAACGGTTCTGGTGCCACCAAAGAAGTCATAACCCCAGACCTCTTGCAATAACTGTGCCCGAGTAAAAACTCTTCCAGGGTGCTGGGTTAAAAATCGCAGTAACTCAAATTCTTTGTAAGTCAGATCCAGCGTTTCGCCCCGAAGTTTTGCCGTGTAGCCGCTGGTATCAATTACTAACTCACCGATGCGCTGCTCAGCTGCCGAAGTTGTAGTTGGCTCTGCTGGTGCAATCACTAATCTAATTCGGGCATCAAGTTCAGCTGGCCCGACGGTATCGAGCACAAAGTCACTTATTCCCCAGTCGCTTTGCAGTGCAATTGCGCCACCTTCATTCAAAATGACAATTACTGGCGCACCAGCGCCAGTTGCATTAAGCATTCGACAGAAACTTTTCACACCAGGCAGGTCTTTTCGACCGTCGATCAAGAGCAGATCGCTGCTTGGTGCGTTAACCAGAACGCTCGGGTCAACGGGCAACACTCGAACCTGGTGCGGCAGCAGACCAAGCGCCGGCAGCACCTCTGCTGAGGCGCTCGGCGAATCGGTAAGTAACAAAATTGTTGCCACAGGCTGAGGATAGTTCCACCTAACCAGAAGCTGTCTAGTAGCGGTTAGGGTTCGCCTTAAGGAGCAAAATCATGTCGGAACCAGACTTCATTGCCGGGGTGCCAGCGAGCATGGCTCACCTTTCTTGGCTGGTCGGCTCATGGTTAGGCGTTGGGGTCGGCGGCGAAGCAGATGGCAAGCCATTTCAGTTCGCCCAGGAAGTTCAGATTGGCTGTGATGGCCGCGAATTTCTAACCCATGTCTCTCGCTCCTGGTTGTTAGATGATGCTGGCAATCGAGTAAAACCAACTGCGGTTGAGTTTGGAATCTGGCGCGCAACACCAGAAAATGGCGCAATTTTGCAGTTAACTCATTCTTATGGTTATTCCGAGACGTTAACTGGCACTGTTGAAGTTACTGGAATTGAAAACGCAGTAATAACGGGTGCGCGAATAACACTGCACACGATTCGAATCATGCGTCCAGAAGATACCGCGCTTTATCGTGGCAGTGAACGATTAATTGGTTTAGTAGATGGCAGATTGTTATGGCGATTAGATACGTTGACTTCAGGTGAACAACCAGCAGCACATGTTTCAGCTACCTTAACCAGAATGGATCCAGCATGAATACCAGCAGCAAATTAAAATCCGCTGGCTTGCGGGTGACGCAACAGCGTGAGTTGGTGCTCGCTGCACTAGATTCAATTCGCCATGGCACACCAGATGAAATTTTGGCTGAAGTAACTAAGAAAGCAGCTGGCGTAAATCTCTCAACTATTTATCGCTGTTTAGAAGTTTTAGAAAAAGCAAATTTAGTTACCCACACTCATCTGGGACATGGCGCACCGACTTATCACGTGCTCGATGGTTCGCCACATATACATCTGCGCTGCAGTAGCTGCGAGCGGATATTCTCCATACCGGCAGAGATAGCGCAGGGAACAATAAATCGAATTAAGTTAGAAACTGGTTTTACAGTTGATCCGTATCACATTACGCTTGAAGGTCGCTGCGAAGTTTGTGCGAAAGCTACCAAATGAGTCAGATCGCTGTTTCCCCACCGCAGGAATGGCTTGACCAAGATATTCCGTGGCATTTTGGTAATCCACTTGCCGAACAAAAATTATTAACCAGCGGCGAAGGTGCTGTTGAATTAAGCAATCGGGCGGTAATTGCCTTAACTGGTCCAGAGCGCCTTACTTGGTTGGACAGCATCAGTTCACATCAAGTAGCTAATCTAATTCCATCGCAGAGTGCATCGACGTTGATTCTCTCGCCGCATGGCCATGTAGAGCATGAACTACATGTGATCGCAACCAAAGATGTTTGTTATCTAATTGCTGAAGCTGATACCGGCGATGCCCTGCTGGGATATCTACAGCGAATGAAGTTCATGGCAGATGTTGAGATTAATTTAGCTTCTGATTTAGCTGTGGTTTTTGAGCCAATACGGGAGATTGCCGATTTGCCGACCTGGTTAACGCCATTGGAATTTGGCGAGTTAGGACTAACTGCAGCCGGCAGCAGCGCTGGTGGCGACCAATCTAGATACATTATGCCTCGACCTGCCAAATTTATCGGCAGAGAGGTGCTGGTTCCTAAGTCTGATCTATCAAGCTACTTAGCGAACAACCAATTAGCTGGTAGCTGGTCTTATAACGCGCTCCGAATAGCCGCTGGGGTGCCGCGAATAAAGGATTTAGATCACAAAACCTTGCCACATGAGATTGGCTTAATTGGCCCAGCAGTGCACTTGAGTAAAGGTTGTTATCGCGGTCAAGAAACGGTTGCACGGCTACATAATTTAGGAAAACCGCCACGTCGACTTACGCTGCTTTATTTAGAAGCTGGTGATGATTTACTACCAGCACACGGCGATTTAGTGCAGGTGGCAGATCAAGAAGTGGGTGTAATCTGCAATTCCGTGCAACATTTTGAGTTAGGACCAATCGCGCTGGCGCTTATTAAGCGATCAATCGCAGAAACTGAAACCGTGATTGTTAATGGCAAGAGCGCTACCCAGCAATTGATTATTAGTCCAGAGAGCAATCGTGGCTAATCCCATCTTGGCTCAGCTAGTTCGTGGCGACTTAGTTGAGAGCATCTACACCGGGCGGCTAGTGATGTTAACTGCCGATGGAAAAATTGATTATTCCCTTGGCGATATAACTGAATTGGTTTATCCGAGAAGCGCGGTTAAATCTGTGCAAGCAGCAGTTTCACTTGAGCTAGGAGCCAATTTAGCTAATGAGACAGCTGCGGTTGCAGCAGCATCTCACAGCGGCTCGGAAGCGCATCTAGGTTTTGTTAGAGATATCTTGCATGATGCTGGCTTAACCGAAGCCGACCTGCAAACACCACCTGATTACCCGCTCGGTGTTTCAGAGCAGCGAGCATGGATTGCAGCTGGGAAAGCAAAACAATCTATTGCGATGAATTGCTCCGGCAAGCATGCTGCTTGGCTTAATGCATGTGTGCATGCTGGGATAGATCCAGCAAAATATCTTGATCCCACTAATAACCTGCAGCAACGCATTATTGAATTATTCGGCGAGTTAGCTCAAGAGAAAGTTGCAATCAGTAGTGTGGATGGCTGTGGTGGTCCACTTCACGCTATTTCTTTAACTGGGCTTGCCCGAATGATTCAACAAGCAGTTTTAGCACCTGCAGGTTCGAACTTAAACACAATTGTGACTGCAGTTAAAGCATATCCAGAAGCGGCAAGCGGAGTTGGCCGAGATGTGGCTAGGTTTATGCAGGCGATCCCTGGAAGTTTTCTTAAAGATGGAGCTGAGGGAGTTGAGGTATTAGCAATTGCCGATGGCCGCACTGCTGCATTTAAATTTGATTCCGGTAATTTTCTAATCCGACATATAGTTTCGGCGCGAATTTTTCAACTTTGGGAAGTTAGTAACGAGCAGTCAGATGAGTTACTAACTAAGCCGGTGCCTGGTGGCGGTAAACCAGTTGGAAAGTATCACGCAGTTTTTTAGCGACCTTGATTAGCAACTTTGGCAGCAGCCGAAGCAGCGGCAGCGGGATCAAGATAAGTTCCACCTTTAGTAATTGGTTTGAAGTTCTGATCTAACTCATAAAGTAGTGGAATGCCAGTTGGAATATTTAACTCGGCAATATCATTGTCTGAAATGCCATCTAGTTCTTTAACTAAGGCCCGCAGTGAATTGCCATGAGCGGTGATTAGCACTAACTCACCAGCTTTAAGTTGTGGGATAACTGCCTCTTCCCAATATGGCAGCATTCGCGCAATAACATCTTTTAAGCATTCTGTCGCTGGTAGATCTTTGATGTTGGCATAGCGCGGGTCATTTGCTTGTGAGTACTTATCAGTTGGCTCAATTGGTGGTGGAGGCACATCGAAAGATCTTCGCCAAAGCATAAATTGCGCTTCACCATAAGTTTCTAAAGTTTGTTTTTTGTCTTTACCTTGCAGCGCACCATAATGTCGCTCATTAAGTCGCCAAGAACGACTTACTGGGATCCAATGGCGATCGGCAACATCCAGCGCGATTTGAGCGGTAGCAATGGCCCGACGCAATAGCGAGGTGTGTAGCTGGGTGGGCAGAAGATTTGCTTGCTTAAGCAGTTCGCCAGCACGGGCTGCCTCAGCCTTTCCGGTTTCGCTTAGCGCGACATCTACCCAGCCCGTAAAAAGATTGAGTGCATTCCACTCTGATTCGCCGTGACGCAGCAAGATCAATTTATACACGGCGTTATTCTGCCGTGTCATTAGCGAGATTGTGGGTTTAGGCAGCGTCAGGCAGGTCTGAATCCAGACAACTGGGCTAATTCACCTATTGGTTAGGTGGTGGCTATCTGAAGTTAACCGGTGAAGTTTTGTGTGAGGGCTAAGGCGCCCTATCCTCAGCAGGTGGATTTTGTGCTCGGCGTAGTTGCAGCAAGCGCCCTATGGCTAGCAGGTTACTTTTTGTTGAAGCGATCCAGAACCGGGGCTAAACCGCAGATTTCCGCGGCAACTGCGGAAGCGGCATTGCTTGCGGCGTTACCAGATGCATGGTTGATACTGGATGACCAGCAGCAGGTGGTAAAAATCTCTGCCCGAGCCGAAGAATTGGATTTAGTTGCTGGAAATCAGTTAACACAGGCGACGATTAATGCTTTTGTTTCCAGCTCGATTAAGAAATCACAAACGGCTGAGGGGATATTGGATATTCCCCGTTCTGCGTTAGGAACAGCATCGCTTTCGCTGCTAGTTCGAATTGCGCCAATTTCACAGCATCGATATCTCTTGATTCTGCGTGACGTCTCTGATGTCACCCGAGTTGAGTCGGTTCGGCGAGACTTTGTGGCGAATGTTTCGCATGAACTGAAAACTCCAGTGGGCGCCTTGTCACTCTTAAGTGAAGCGGCCGCAGAAGCTGCGGATGATCCAGCTGCAGTTCGAAGATTTGCGATCAAAATGCAAGCTGAGGCGCAGCGCCTTACTAATTTAGTAAATGATTTAATTGACTTATCAAGATTGCAAAGTGATGACCCACTTAAGAAAGCGTCAATCGCTCCAGTTAAACGATTAGTTGATGCTGCGGTGAGTGATGTTAAAGCAGTCGCAGAAGCCAAAGAGATTGAGCTGACAACCGCAATTGAATCTGGCTTGCAAGTTGCCTGTGTTGAGCGACAGTTAACTACGGCGCTAAGAAATTTGATTGTAAATGCAGTCAACTACTCGCCGCCTAAAACTAAAGTTTCTATTGTTGCTGAAGAAGTTGATGATTTAGTTGAGATTCGGGTGACTGATCAAGGTATTGGAATTCCAGAAGGAGATCAGATTCGGGTATTTGAACGGTTCTATCGAATTGATCCAGCGCGCTCTAGAGCAACTGGTGGTACTGGTCTGGGACTTGCAATTGTTAAGCACATTGTTACCGGACATGGTGGCGATGTGGTGCTGCATTCCCTCGAGGGCAAGGGGTCAACATTCACCCTGCGCTTACCTGCACCATCAGAAGAAACCTTGAATAATCTGTCACAGGAGGTAGTGGCATGACCAAAGTGCTAGTAGTTGAAGATGAAGAGTCATTCAGTGAAGCAATTTCTTTCATGTTACGCAAAGAAGGTTTTGAAGTTGCCGTTGCCGCAGATGGACATTTGGCAATTGCCGAATTTGATCAAAATGGTGCCGATATCGTGCTGTTGGATTTGATGCTTCCTGGCTTATCAGGTACTGAAGTTTGTCGCGAGATTAGAAAACGATCTAAAGTGCCAGTAATTATGGTAACTGCCAAAGATTCTGAGATTGATAAAGTTGTTGGACTTGAGCTTGGTGCAGATGACTATGTCACCAAGCCGTTTAGTTCTAGAGAATTAATTGCTCGTATCAAAGCAGTGCTTCGACGAACAAGTGAAGTTGTTGAGAATGAATCTGATGTAATTGAGATTGGGCCGATACGAATTGATGTGGAACGACATGCTGTATCAGTTTCGGGCGAACCGGTAAAACTACCGCTGAAAGAATTTGATCTGTTGTTAATGTTAATGCGAAATGCAGGTCGAGTGCTAACGCGTGGTCAGTTAATCGATCGGATCTGGGGATCAGATTATGTTGGCGATACTAAGACGCTGGATGTTCATGTCAAGCGATTGCGAGCCAAAATTGAAAGTGATCCAGCAAATCCAATTCACTTACTGACAGTCCGTGGCTTGGGCTATAAGTTTGAAGCTTAGTTAACTATCCCCGCATACTGATTTGTTGGCGGCACAACTAATACCGTTGCTTCATAAATCCCAGCACGTTCGAATTGCATTTTGATTGGAACATAACCGCCTGGTGTAATGGTTGCTGGAAATGTTAGCGCTGGATTTGTTGTATTGCCATAAGCAACTTTGGTATTTGCTGGCACCGCAACATCACTCAATACCGACTGATTGTTAATTGATAAATCAACTAAGCGATCCGCAGTTACAGTGTCATTGAAAATCTTCATTAATAGTGCGGCATTTGATTCGCCAGCAACCACGGTCAGGTTCTGCACCGAGAGATCGCCAATGGTGAGATAGCGTCCATTGCCAGTTGGACCTTGCAGCTGGGTTGCCGCATCAAATCCGGTGGCGCAGCCAGTGGTTAGGAGCAGGGCGAAAAGCAGTGAGAAGGTTTTGGTCAGTTGCATGGGCGGAAGGCTATCTAATTGCCCTTAAATTGCTGCTTGGGATGCCAAAAAAATTCGGAAAAATCGGCTGGTAGAATTGGGGGCTCTGAAGGAGTTCTCACATATGTTCAAAGTCGGCGAGACAGTCGTTTATCCACACCACGGGGCAGCCACCATTGAGGCCATTGAGAAGCGGGTTATCAAGGGTGAAGAGCGGGAATATCTGGTCCTACGCGTGGCTCAGGGGGATTTAACGGTGCGAGTGCCAGCTGACAACGTGGATCTGGTTGGCGTCCGGGATGTAGTCAACGCTGAGGGTCTGGAGCGGGTATTTAATGTGCTGCGTCAGCCATATATCGAGGAGCCAACCAACTGGTCTCGTCGCTACAAA
>JBJOHY010000118.1:0-3032 GCA_046047475.1 Actinomycetota bacterium
ATAGCGGACCAGTTCCGGCGCTCACCAATAACCAGGCCACAACCGTAATAACCGCAAGCCACAGCGGACGTCTACCTTTAACTTTGGATTTAGACACAAAATTCCTATCTCAGGGGGGTAAGTAAATTACTCAGGGGCTAAATCTAGGGGGTTAGCGGAAATTGGCATCAGAAACCTGCACCTAATTGCATCGATACAGCCCTAGGTAAGAAAACTCACTAATCTTGGCACATGACTTTGGGCTTGGAAGTTTCCAATTGGGGCGCCGGGATCGCCCCGATGGACTACGAATTGGCCTGGCGTAAGCAACAGCAACTTCATGAAGATGTAGCAGCTGGCGCTTCCCCACCAACCCTCATCTTGGTCGAGCATCAACCAGTTTTTACGGCTGGCTCACAAACCCAACTAATGGATCGACCCATTGATGACTCTAGGGTGATAGATGTTGATCGAGGCGGACGGATTACTTGGCATGGCCCAGGACAACTCGTTGGCTATCCAATTGTGCCGCTTCGCGAACGCTATAACGTGGTTGGATTTGTTAGAGCGCTCGAAGCGGGCCTGATTGCAACGTGTGCCGAATTCGGATTAGCGACAGATCGCATTAAAGGTAAATCTGGAGTTTGGGTGCTCAATGAAACACCGAGAAAAGTTGCCGCGATTGGAATTAGAGTCGCAAAAGGTGTATCAATGCATGGCTTTGCCTTGAATTGCAATCCAGATTTAAGTTGGTTTGATCGCATCATTCCCTGCGGGATACCAGATGCTGAAGTCACTTCACTAAGCAAAGAATTAGGTCGGGAAATTTCAGTAACCGATGTCATACCAATTATTGAAGAAAAATTGGTACCAGCAATAAGCCAAGCAATTAAATTCGATGTTGAAGTAGGATAATCTCGTGACCGACTCGTTAATCAATACCGGACCTGATGGAAAGAAGATGCTTCGCATCGAGGCCCGAAATGCGGCAGTGCCAATTGAGAAAAAACCAGAATGGATTAAACGACGAATTAGAACCGGTCCAGAATTTAATCGAATTCACGGTTTGGTGCAGAGCCAAAACCTGCACACCGTATGTCAAGAAGCAGGTTGTCCCAACATTTACGAATGCTGGGAAGATCGTGAAGCGACCTTTCTAATTGGTGGCGATGCCTGCACTAGAAGATGCGATTTCTGCCAAATTGATACTGGTAAACCACAAGCTCTTGATCGCGATGAACCAAGACGTGTTGCTGACAGCGTGAAAGCAATGGACTTGGCTTATGCAACGGTAACTGGCGTGGCGCGCGATGATCTTCCAGATGGCGGTGCTTGGCTTTATGCTGAAACTGTTAAACAAATTCATGAAGTAAATCCTGGCTGCAAAGTGGAAGTATTAATTCCAGACTTTAATTCGATTGATGAGCAATTGAATGAAGTTTTTGCCGCCAAGCCAGAGGTGCTAGCGCACAATGTCGAAACTGTGCCGCGAATATTTAAGCGAATTCGTCCAGCTTTTCGCTATGAGAGGTCTCTTGAAGTTATTACTAAGGCGCGAAACGCTGGTTTGATTACTAAAAGCAATTTAATTTTAGGTATGGGCGAAGAGATTTCTGAAGTAGAAACGGCTCTTCAAGATCTTCATAATGCTGGTTGTGAGTTGATCACTATTACGCAATACCTGCGACCATCACCAAAACATCATCCAGTGGAACGGTGGGTTCACCCTGAAGAGTTTGTTGCGCTCGCAGATGTTGCCACCCAGATTGGTTTTGCCGGGGTTATGTCCGGACCACTAGTTCGCTCGTCTTACCGGGCTGGCCGGTTGTATACCCAAGCACTTGAAGCGCGAGCTGCTGGTAGCACCGCAACTTTGATGCACACCACCCTTTAAGGTTGCACCATGTCCAACACTGAAGTGCCACAGGGCCGAATTCGTCAAATATTTGCGGCATACCGCATGACTAAGCGAACCGATCGCTTCCTCCCCCTAATTCTGCTCAGCGTATTTTTATTGACAATTGGCTTAGCAGGCGCGCTAGTAATCGCCTTCGTGCCAGGGCTTTGGCTGCAAATTATTTTCAGTGTTTCCGTTTTTATGTTGGGCATTATTGCCGTTTTGTTTGTTTTTGGTAAGCGAGCCGAAACCGCTGCCTATTCACAATTAGAAGGTCAAGCAGGTGCAGCTGTTGCAATCGTGCAGAACATGCGCAAGTGGACCATTGTTGCCGCAGTTGCCGCTGATCGAAATCAGAACTTAGTTCATCGAGCTGTGAGCCGCGCCGGCGTGGTCTTGATTGCTGAAGGTGGCCCTGGAATTGGAGCGTTACTTGCTGGCGAACGCAAGCGCACTCAGCGCTTTATCGGTGAAGCGCCAATGACTGAAATCGTAATTGGAAACACTTCAACTACAGTGCCGCTTAAGAGTCTGCAGAAAAAGTTAAAGAAATTACCTAAGAAATTAAGTAAGTATGAAGCAGCTGGCTTGCGCAAAAAGTTGGAAGCGATCGGTGGCTCAAATATTCCAATTCCTAAAGGGCCAATGCCAAAGAGCACAAATATTCGCGTGCCAAGACAGTAATTATTTAACTACGGCAACCAGACCAGTTGCTTTGTCGTGCAAACTGCGCTGATCGCGGTCATAAATTACCGCTGGCACCACTAAGCAAATCATTGCCTGCCGGATGGCAACAGGCAAAATGTTGATTCTTCGACCTGATAATGACCTTATTTCTATGCCAAAAATTCGATGGCCAAATGAACCGCCGAATAGCACAATAAACAAAAAGGTGTGCAAATAAAAAATCAACAGCGTCAAGAGGTTCTGCTCAATTTGCTGATCCAGAAAGCTACGAATAAAGCCAGCAATTACTAATGCACTTAGCCAATCCACAGTTAAGGCACCGATTCGTCGTCCGAACCGAGCAATGGACCCAGCGCCAGATTCCGGCAAGCCAAGCCGCTGGCCTGGGTAGCCCAACTCAATTCCCTGGCTCTCCAGGGATTTTCGAGGTCCTTGCAGCCAGCCAGCCCAATCTCGACGATCAACCATG
>JBJOHY010000119.1:0-5383 GCA_046047475.1 Actinomycetota bacterium
TAGAGAAGCCGCGCTGCAGGATCTTCGAGACGAACTGCCCCATTCGGTAACGGTGATCGTAGAGGAGATGAACCTTCGCGAGGGGCGAGATGAAATGAAGCCGCTAATGGATATCTTTGCTGATATTCACGTTGAGCGCGATAGCCAAAAGGCCATCGTGATTGGAAAGCAAGGGGCGCAGCTAAGGGCGATTGGTACGCAAGCTCGCATCAGAATTGAAAAACTACTTGGAATGCGGGTGCATCTCAACCTTCATGTTCGAGTTTCCCCAAACTGGCAATCAGATCCGAAATATTTAGGTAAATTGGGTTTTTAATTTTCTAGAATCTCATAGCGGTGCAGATAGGTTTGAATCACTGCAACCAAAATCGCCATAACTGGAATTGCGATAAACGCACCAACTGCACCAAACATAGTTCCGCCAGCTAGCACCGCACCAAATGCAATGGCTGGATGAATTGCGAGTGCTTTCGCAGCTAATTTTGGCGCAAGAATAAAGTTCTCAAATTGCTGATAAATCGCGCCAAAGACAATTACTGCAATTGCTAGCTTTAAGCTCTCTGAAAGAGCTACTAAAGTTGGTAGCGCAATTGCGATGTAGGTTCCAATGGTTGGTATAAATTGCGAGACAATTCCAGTAAATAGCGCAATGGGGAGCCAATATGGAATTCCAAGCACAAGCAAAAATATTGCGGTAGCGGCGAAGCTTGCTGCTGCTAAGACAACTCGGGTTAGCACAAATCCGCCAGCTTTATTGATTGAGATGTTCCAAACCTGACTAAATACTCCCTGCTGTCTTGGTGGAAGTGCTTGGGCAATTGATCGGCGAATTTTTGGTGCATCTGCTGAGAAGTAAAACAGGAATAGCAGAAATGCCAGAAAGTTAATAACAAACCCCAAAAATGCGGAGACGAAACCAAACAAACCACCCGCTAGCGAGGTCGCCAGATCAGTTGCTTGCGTTGAGCTTAGATTCAAGGATTCAATTAGTTGTTGCGGATCTACTTCAGTGCCTAGATTTCGATTTAACCAATCCACCACATTACGAACTATGTCTGGGGCAGTAGTTAACAGCGATGATGCTTGGGTAAATAAAAGTTGACCAAACAGCGCAATAAATCCAATTGTGCCAACCGCAACTCCGGCCAATACTGCGCCAGTGGCCAAGCCTCGGCGCCACGATTTTGCTTCTAAGTAGGAAACCGCAGGTTCGATCGAAACCGATAGCAACCAAGCTAAAAAGATAAGCAGCAGCAATCCTCGCAGCGTTACTAATGCCCAATTGAGCAGTAAAAAGATGGCGATTGCAGCAAACACTAAAAACAGGGCTGATCGAATCTTGGTTAACTCAATCTTCACTGTGTTTGGCTCTGGATTTTCGCTCATCCGCATAGCGTAAGTCAGATTTGGCTAAACCAGGTGTCGTGAGCGCAAATTTACGGAAATAGTCCACAATTTGGCTATGCCCGTCTATCGAGACGAAGCCATCGTGCTTCGGACGCAGCGCCTAGGGGAAGCAGATCGAATTGTGACGCTGCTAACCCGCGAGCACGGGCAGCTGCGGGCAGTTGCTAAAGGCGTGCGGAAAACCAGCTCTCGCTTAGGAGCTCGAGTTGAACCATTTAGTCATGTGGATCTGATGCTGGCTCACGGCAAAAGTCTGGAGATAATTTCTCAGGCGGAGACGCTGGCAGCGTATGGTGCTGAGCTTGCCAAGGACTATCCAAAATGGACTGCTGGACAGGCGATGTTGGAAACCGCAGAAAAACTAACTGCGGAAGGGCAAGAGCCAGCATTACAACAATTCTTATTACTGCTAGCTGGATTGCGAAGTTTAGTTAATTCAGAACACGATCCTGGTTTAATTCTGGATGCCTTTATTTTGCGCTCACTCGCAGTTGCAGGTTATGCACCTAGTTTCGCTGATTGTGCCCAGTGTGGTGAAAGCGGCCCGCACCGAGCATTCTCACCCAGCGCCGGTGGCATGGTTTGTAGTAGTTGTCGACCAATTGGTTCGGCAAGCCCAAGACCTGAAACCGTGGAGTTGATGTCAGCATTGTTAACGGGAGAATGGGATGTTGCTGACCAAGCAAGTGCAATTAATCGACATGAATCAAGATCTTTAACTGCAGCCTATTTGACTTGGCAACTTGATCGACAATTAAGATCATTGCGATTAGTGGAGCGAACGCAATGAGATCAAGTAACCGCTATGCGCTGCCACCATCGCATCACACTGGTGTTGCGGCACCAAACATCCCTAAAGGCAAAGTGCCGCAGCATGTAGCTGTGGTAATGGATGGCAATGGCAGATGGGCAAAGAATCGGGGATTGCCCCGCACGGCAGGTCATGAAGCTGGCGAAGCTGCGCTAGCCGAGATGGTTTATGGCGCGCTTGAGATCGGGATTACGCACTTAAGCGCTTTTGCTTTCTCGACTGAGAACTGGAAGCGATCACCAGAAGAAGTTAAGTTCCTGATGAACTTCAACAAAGATGTGCTGCGACGTCGTAGAGATGAATTCATGGATTTGGGTGTTCAGGTCAGATGGTCAGGTAGTGACAAACGATTATGGCGAAGCGTTATTGATGAGTTAAATGAAGCGGTCGCAGTAACCAAACGTAATTCAAAATTAGTGCTGAATATGTGTGTTAACTATGGCGGTCGAGATGAGATTACTGCTGCGGTCAAAGAAATCGCAGCCGAAGTGGCTGCTGGCGAGCTATCGCCGGATCGAATAACCGAGAGCACAATTTCAAAACGACTTTATGATCCGAAACTGCCAGATGTTGATCTGTTCATCCGAACCTCCGGTGAGCAACGAATTAGTAATTTCTTGTTATGGCAATCTGCCTATGCGGAATTTGTATTTCTGCAAAAGCTTTGGCCGGATTGCGACCGATTAGATCTATGGCGAGCAGTTACGGTTTACTCAGAGCGAGATCGAAGATTCGGTGGCACGAAGTGATTGTGGTAACCGTCCATCAAGTTCCAGCGGATAAAGTGGAACACTTTGCTCAGTTAGCAGCTGAATGGTTAACCCAATTAGCACAATTGCCTGGCTGGGTCTCAGGCAGTTTGGGCAGGTCTGTTGATGAAATTGACCATTGGCTAATCCAACAACAGTGGGAAGATGCTGGAAGCTGTCGCCGCGGTTTGTCAGCAACGCAGTTGCGGCCAATCGCTTTTGAATTAGCACAATCAACGATTTGTGAAGTCTCAACTTTTGAACCCCTATTGATTGCGACAAGCGACCAGGTTCAAACCTTTGATTCGATTCGAGCAGCTGATGCGGACTCATTCTCGTTAAGCGATAACAAGTTGATTGATGAAGTTTAAAAATTTTTCCGAGGCAACCGATGTTTTGATTTCCGAGTTAGCGAAATCAGCAATTCTGAATTCGGATTGGCAAGCATTAGCTGTAGGTGAGATTTCTCAAAATATTGCAACTAAAGTGGCGGATCAATTTAATTTGATCCAAGGCGTTATTGAAGTTCACCGAGAAGTTGACGAATTAGGTTATGTCAACGAACTAAGAATTCAGTTACCAGAGATTCTCAAATCAAGATTGTTGATTTGTGACCTTGGGGTAGAAACTGGAACCACCGCTTCGGCAATTGCAGAAATACTGCATGCCAGTGGGGCAATTGATGAGCTAGCGATCGCGGCGCTGGTTGTGCCGAAAGAGATGCTGCCGTTGCTACGAGCCAATTTTCATCATGTCATTTCGGCTCGTTCCCCGATGATTCGACGTAGTTTGGCATGGGAATTTGAGGAGTTTGCCTAAAGGGCAGCGCCGCACTGATGAACTCATAGCTGCAAGCGATAGGCTCACCCGACCGCCGACAGCCAGCCGGAAGGATGGATCATGGCAAATCGCCAAACTTCAAATGTTGATGCCGTTGTTAACCTCGCTAAGCGCCGAGGTTTTGTTTATGCCTCAAGTGAGATCTATGGTGGAACTCGCTCTGCCTGGGATTATGGGCCGCTAGGTGTGGAGCTAAAGGAAAACATTCGCCGGCAGTGGTGGCGCGCTATGGTGCGCGAACGCGATGATGTGGTGGGATTGGATTCATCCATCATCTTGGCACCGCAAGTGTGGGAAGCATCAGGTCACGTTGGCGCATTCTCTGATCCTCTAACTGAGTGCAAGAACTGTCATAAAAGATTTAGAGCAGATCAATTACTAGAAGAGTATGAAAATAAACACGGCAAACCTGCTGAGGGTGGGTTAGCCGGAATTGGTTGTTCGAATTGTGGTGTTAAGGGGCAATTCACGGAACCGCGAGATTTCAATGGCATGCTGCGAACCACTATTGGTGTGGTGGAAGATGAAGGTTCGCTTCATTACCTGCGTCCCGAGACGGCACAGGGGATTTTTGTTAACTTTCAAAACGTGCTGACGTCTGCTCGGAAGAAGCCACCATTTGGTATCGCTCAGACAGGTAAATCGTTCCGAAATGAGATTACGCCAGGAAACTTCATTTTCCGAACTCGAGAGTTTGAACAAATGGAGATGGAATTCTTTGTGAAACCTGGTGACGATGAGCAATGGCATGATTATTGGTTGGATCAACGATGGAATTGGTATGTAAATTTAGGAATTGATCCAGATAACTTGCGTAAATACGAGCATCCAAAAGAGAAGCTATCGCATTATTCGAAACGAACCGTTGATATTGAGTATCGATTCCAATTTGCCGGTTCTGAGTGGGCGGAGCTTGAAGGAGTTGCAAACCGAACCGATTTTGATCTCACCACTCATAGCAATCATTCTGGCAGTGATCTTTCATACTTTGATCAAGAATCCGGCGAGCGCTGGATGCCATATGTGATTGAGCCAGCCGCTGGTTTAACTAGATGCGTGTTGGCATTCTTGTTGGATTCGTATGATGAAGACAAGGCGCCAAATAGCAAAGGTGGCGAAGATGTTCGCACTGTGCTTCGACTTGATCCTCGATTAGCTCCGGTAAAAATCGCCGTGCTGCCGCTATCTAGAAATGCCGAGTTGTCACCAAAGGCAAAAGATTTGGCGGCTCACTTGCGAAAAACCTATAACGTCGAGTTTGATGATTCCGGTGCTATTGGTCGCCGATATCGACGACAAGATGAGATTGGCACGCCTTATTGTGTAACCGTAGATTTTGATACGTTAGAAGATCAAGCGGTCACAGTTCGAGAACGCGATTCCATGGAGCAGCAGCGAATCGGAATTGACCAATTAACCAGCTGGTTTGCTCAACGATTACCAGTTGCCTAACCAAATGACCATAACTGCTGCAACACCAATTGAAACGCCACGCTTTCAGGTGGATCCGCCAGTGGTATTAGCACCAATGGCTGGAATTACTAATAGTGCATTTCGACGGTTGTGCCGGGAATAT
>JBJOHY010000120.1:0-21249 GCA_046047475.1 Actinomycetota bacterium
CGCAGGCAGATCACGCATCAACGGCACCTCAGCCCCAGCTAGGTAATAGGTGACGATCCAGACTAAGCCGAGGATGAAAAAGACCACCATCAGCGGAGCTAGCCACCTTGGGGAATCCAACTTAACTGGCTTTGCTTTATGCGTACCAGATGTTTCTTCTGCCATCACACCCTCCATTGATCGACCACGGCGTAGCCTAACTCTACGCTAACGACATGGTGGCACGACTCCTAATTCTGGGCCTGATTGGGTTTGTCCTGGTCTCGGTCACCTCCTATGCCCGCATCTCGGGTGACTTTCGCGATGAAAATGTTGGCGAACTTCGCGAGTTAATCTTGGAAAAAGTTTCTGAAGTTGAAGAGTTAGTGCAACGCGAACAACAACTATTAGGTCGGATTGATGAAGCATCAACTGGACCTGCTTCAATTGAAGTTAGATCACTTCGATCTAGCATCGATCAGCTTGCTTACTCAGTTGATCTAAAAGCAGTTAAAGGTCCTGGGGTAAAGATTGTGATGCAAGATGCACCTCGCAATGTTGGCGATCCAATTCCACCAGGTGCCGTGCCAGATGATTTGATTGTGCACGAACAAGATGTGCTCTCAGCAATTAATGCGATGTGGCGTGGTGGTGCTGAAGCGGTAAAAGTAATGGGAATTCGAATTGGGGTTAACTCCACCATTCTTTGCGTGGGCAATACGTTGCTAGTAGAAGATCAAGTTTTCTCACCACCATTTGTGGTGGAAGGAATTGGGGATCAAGAGCGAATTCTTGCCGCAATTGAATCTGAACCAGGCTTAAAGATTTATCGGCAATATGTTCGGCTCTATCGATTGGGATATGAAGTATCGCAAGTAGCGGAGATATCTGCTCCCGCTTACACTGGTCGAGTAACGCTAAACCGCAGCACGAAAGTATTGGCAGATTCATGAGTCGAATATTGGTAGTTGATAACTATGATTCATTTGTTTATAACATCGTGCAATATCTAGCTCAGCTTGGCGCCGAAGTTGAAGTGCTGAGAAATGATCAAGTTACTGCCGTAACTGCACTTAAGTTTGATGGTGTGCTGCTTTCGCCCGGTCCAGGCACACCAGAAGAAGCGGGATCTTGTATTCCAATCATTCATGGTGTTGGCGACAAAATTCCAGTGTTTGGTGTTTGTTTAGGATTGCAAGCAATTGCCGTTGCTGGCGGTGCGGTAGTGGATCGCGCTCCTGAGCTACTACATGGCAAAACTTCGGATATTTATCATGAGCAACAAGGTGTGTTTGTGAATCTACCATCACCATTTAAGGCAACCCGCTATCACTCCTTAGCCGTCAAAAAAGATACCGTGCCAGCCGAGTTAGAAATAACTGCTTGGACGGAAAATGATTTAGTGATGGGAATGCGACATCGAACGCTTGATGTTGAAGGGGTGCAGTTCCATCCAGAAAGCGTGTTAACTGAACACGGTCATATGTTGTTAGCGAATTGGCTAGTTAGAACTGGCGATTTGTCGGCACCAGATCGGGCCAAACACCTTTCTGCAGTAATTGAGAATTAAGGCGCTGGCGGAGTTTCGGGCTCGGGTTCAACAACATTATTTGTTGCAACAGTAATTGAAACGCGAGAACCAATCTTTAATCGAGTTCCAGCAGCTGGTGATTGCGCTAATACCGTGCCGGGAACTGCAGTATCTGATGGTTGTGGCACAACCACTACTTGATATCCAGCAGCCCCAAGATCACTTCTAGCCTGGGCTTCCGGTAGACCTTCAAGAGCTGGCACCACACCAAAGCCATTAGAAATCTCGATTGAAATTCTGGTGCCAACCGGAACTGAAGTTCCCGCGGGTGGAACTGATCCGACAACATAACCTTCTGGTTGGTCATTATCAACTGAAGTGATGTTGCCCAACTGCAGATTAACTGCCGCAAGCGCACGTCTGGCATCTTCTGCGCTAACTAAACCAGCCAGCGTTGGCACAATAATCTGAGTGGCACCAGCGGAAATCACAATATTTACTGAGCTGTTTTCGCTCACTCGGGTGCCACTGGTTGGCTCTTGACTAATAATGGTGTTTGCTGGGCGATCAGATTCTTCCGGCTTAATTTCACCCAACACTAAGTTGTAATCGCTGAGCACAGTGATAGCAGCTTCTGCGCTTAACCCCGCCAGATCTGGCACCTCAACTTGATTGCCACCACCAGGATTCAAGCTTGAGCCGTAAACCCATACCGCAACTGCAGCAGTTAGAAATACCCCAACCGCGCTAAACACCCAAACCCAAGGATTAGTCTTCTTTTTGGTTGCCACAGGCTTAACGCTACTAGTTTCGTAGTTAAGTGGCACAGTTGGCAGCACCGCAGTTACTTTGTCACCGGCAAGTGCTCGATCAATATCTAGTCGCATCTCGCCAGCGGTTTGATACCGCTCACTGGCATCTTTTGCGAGCGCCATCTGCACAATTGCATCCACACTAGGGGTAAGTTCTGGATTCAATTCACTTGGTGGAATTACTAAACCACTGACATGTTGGTAAGCGATAGCAACTGCAGATTCACCAGTAAATGGTGGTTTGCCGGTTAACATTTCATAAAGCAAGCAACCCAGTGAATAAATATCACTGCGAGCATCAGCCTCAGCACCTCTGGCTTGCTCTGGTGATAAATACTGCGCCGTGCCCATGACAGTTTGCGATGCGGTTAACGTGTTGCCAGAATCTGACATAGCGCGAGCAATTCCAAAATCCATCACTTTAATTGCGCCAGTTTTCGTAATCATCACATTGCCAGGTTTGATGTCGCGATGCACAATGCCATTTCGATGGCTGTAATCAAGGGCAGTTGCTACATCGCGCGCAACTTGCAGTGCTCGCTCTGGTGTGAAACCTTTACCACTTCGCAGCACATCACGAACGGTTTCGCCTTCAACAAGTTCCATCACAATATATGGAAGCGATGCAGCATCAGTTCCAGAACCAACTACATCTTCACCTGAGTCATAAACTGCAACAATAGTGGGATGGTTTAAGCCCGCAGCGGCTTGAGCTTCACGTCTAAATCTGGCTAAGAAAAGTGGATCGGAGGCTAACTCACGGCGCATTAATTTAATTGCAACGCGGCGACCTAAGCGAATGTCGTTAGCGGCAATCACATCAGCCATGCCGCCCCGACCGATGATTGCGCCCAACTCATATCGCCCACCTAATAGGCGAGGTTGCTCAGTCACTTATTAACCCCTCTGATTTTCATTGCCAATCTTGCCCTACTTTGTTTCGAGCAGTTCTACTAGTAGCGATCTGGCGATCGGAGCTGCTAATTCGTTCCCCGAAACCTCTCGGCTCGAACTGCCAGCCGCGCCACCTTCCAGCACCACCGCGATCGCCACTTTTGGCGAGTTGGCTGGGGCAAAACCAATAAACCAAGCATGGGCAGTTCGGCCTGGTCTAGTTTGGGCGGTGCCGGTTTTCCCTGCAACCTCAATTCCAGCAATCTGAGCATTACTGCCAGTGCCATTAGCAACTACTGCGCTCATCATCTGCGTTAATGCAGCCGCCGTTGTTGGTTTAACTGCCCGGTTGAACACATTCGAATCAGCTTGGCGGAGCAGAGTTAAGTTTGGCGCAAATACTTGGTCAATTAATTGTGGCGACATAACTACACCTTCATTACCAATTGCAGCAGCAAGTTGCGCCATTTGGAGCGCAGTTGCTCTTACATCAAATTGTCCAATCGCACTAAGTGCTAACTCGGTATTGTTTAAGTTAGTTGGAAACACACTCGCAGTTGCACCGGGCAGTGCGAAGTTATCACCAAAACCAAACGCAGCCGCAGTTTTTCCAATTCGGTCTTCCCCTAACTCAATTCCTAATCGAGCAAATGCCGTATTGCAGGAAACCTCAATTGCTTGCAGCAGTGTCACTTCACCACTGCTATTGCACGGACCGTTTTGCCAATTTGAAATGCTGCGTGAACTTCCTGGGATTTGATAACTTGCTGGTGCTGGAATTTTGGTAGTTAAGTTATATCGGCCAGACTCTAACGCAGCAGCTGCCACAATTAATTTAAAAGTGGAACCTGGTGCCCAAGTTTGGGCATAACTGCGATTAAGTAATGGTTGTGCCGGATCGCTTAGCAATCGCTGCCAACTGGTTTGCATAGTTTCGGCATTTGTGGTGGCAAGCAAGTTTGCATCAAAGCTAGGAGAGGAGGCACTAACTAGCAATCTGCCAGTTTTTGGTTCAATTGCAACCACCGCACCAGGTCGATTCCCTAATAATTGAAATGCTAACTGTTGGGCCGCACTATCAAGCGTTAGTGAAACCGAAGCACCACGCCTGGCACCACCATCTAACAATTGCCGCAATCTATCTACTGCCAAGGAATCTGCTGCACCAGAGAGCAGTGAATTCTCACTTTGCTCAATTCCAGCCGCGCCATAAATTGACGATAAATAACCAACGGGATGAGTGAAAGCAGGGGAAACGTAGCGACGTTCAAATTTAAATCGACCAGTAGTTTTAACCGAGTAGGCAACTGGCTGACCAGAAACAATAACTGCGCCGCGATCAACATCATATTGTTTAAACAAACTGCGTTTATTATCAGCGCGATTATTTAAACTGCTCGCATCAAAGACTTGCAGATAAGTTAAGTTACCTACCAATAACAGCAGCAGGATGCCAAACCCAAGGCCGAGTTTTGTTAGCTGTGACTTCATAGCGATATCGCTCTGGTTTGATCATCGCTTAGCTCAACTGGTAGTTGGCCAAGGATCTGATCTTGATCTTGCAAGGCAAAAAGCAGCGCGATTAGCGCCCACGAAGCAACTAATGAGGAACCGCCAGCGCTTAGAAATATGGTGGTAAGTCCAGTTAACGGCAAGGCGGCAGTAACACCACCAATGGTGATTACCACTTGCAAGAAGACAAAGATGGCAATGCCACCTGCGATTAATTTGTTACCAACACTTCTAGCGCTAACCGCAGTTTTTAGGGCTTTGCTAACAATTAAGCCATAAAGCAGAATTACTGCTGCAGCACCAACTAGACCCAGCTCTTCGGCAATAGCGGTAAAAATAAAATCTGATTCAACATATGGCACCAGATTTGGATTGCCCTGTCCTAATCCAGTGCCAAAAATGCCACCGGCAGCTAAACCATAAATTCCCTGTACGACCTGAAATCCGCTGCCAGAGATATCCGCAAACGGATCTAGCCAGATGCTAAATCTGGTGCGAACATGATCAAAAATATAAGCTGCTGCAGTTCCGCCAATAACTAATAGCACGCCACCAATAGCTAACCAACTGCTTCGGCCAGTGGTTAAATACAACAACACCACCGCGGCACCAAAAAATAAGAATGAAGTGCCAAGGTCTCGCTGGCCAACTAGCAATAACAGCGATACCAACCAAACCACAATTAGCGGCAGAATATCTTTAGGCCGTGGCAGCTTGACGCCAAAAACTTTTCCATGAATAAAAGTTAGCTGCGATTGATTTTTCGCTAAGTAACCCGCAAAACCAATGATTAATGCCACCTTGGCAAACTCAGCCGGCTGCACACTTAACTCGCCAATACGGAGCCATAACGTGGCACCATTTATGGTGGCACCAATTACTGGCATAAATGGCAGCGCTAACAAAATCAATCCAGTCACCATAAAAACTAGCGGTGTGCGCAGCAGCACTCTGGTGTTTGGTAACTTAACAATTATTACGCTAGCACCAATAACACTAACTAACACCCAAAGAGTTTGTTGTAGGGCACCGGTACCGCCAGTTAATCGGTAAATCATCGCAACGCCTAGGCCGGTTAATAAACTGACGGCAGGTAATAGCAATTGATCTGCTGATGCGCGATATTTACTAAGCGCTAAATGCACTGCGGCAAACATGATCCCTAAGGAAAGTGGAATTACTAATCCAATTAGTGCGAAAAATCCTCGAGCAGCAAAATCAATTATTAAAAATGCTGCCAGAATTACTACACTAATTAAAACAAGTAAATTGCGTTCAGTTCGACGCATAGTTAAGGCAGACAACTGGTTGGATTGTTGGCACAAGTACTAGAGCGTTCGGCAAGCTCAAGCAAAGTCTGATTTGCTTGCGCAAGTGATTCAACAATTACGCCACGTTCGAGCTGTTGCTGTTCAAATAACGGTAGGGAAGCAGCTGGAATTTTTGAGATTAACTCAGTTTGATACAGCTTCAACCCAAAGATCTCTTGCGATATGCCTTGGTTTACCACGACAACACCATCTGCAGTTGCTACCTGCCACTGGCCAGCCCACCAACGCTGCAGGCCAAACGCGGTAGCACCAATTAATAGCAGGGCAATTAAGCCCACCAGAATTGGATTAAACCCAAAATGTCTTGGCACTTTGACCGTTGGCGCACCTTCCGCAGCGGCGCCAATCACCGTAACACCTCTAGCTTCAGCAGCTAACGTGGTGCTAACTAGATCAGCCACAATCACAGTCACGTTATCTGGGGCACCTGCTGCTTGCGCTGCCGAAACGAGATCATTGACTGCGCTATCTCGATCTTTTTGCAGTGCTCTTAACATGACATCTGGTTCAACCACGCCGCTTAAACCATCACTGCAAACTAGTAACCGGTCCCCTGGCTCCACATCAACTTCAATTACATCCGGACTGATATTGCTCTGCGCATCTACAGCTTGGGTAAGCAGTGAACGCTTGGGGTGAACTCGAGCTTCTTCTTCGGAGATCTCACCAACATCTAGCAGAGTCTGCACATAAGTGTGATCGCGAGTTAGTGAAGTTAGGGAACCATTGTGATAGCGATAAACTCGAGAATCACCAACATGAACTACCACAATCTTGTTTTCGTTTATCGCAACTGCGCTAACCGTTGTGCCAAGTCCGGCTCGAGATTGATCACTGCGGGATAAATCCGCCAGTGCAACTTTAGTTCGTTCAATTGCACGAACTAAATTGTTATCGGCAAGCGACCCCTTAACGGCAACTGCAGCCAGCTCTCGAATAATTGTGGTGCTTGCAATTTCACCAGCCGCATGACCGCCCATGCCGTCGGCAACTGCGAGAAGTCGCGGCGAAATCAAGCCGGAATCTTCATTGTGACTGCGCACGACGCCAGGATCGCTTGAGCCAACCGCAAGAAAGCGCAAACTCATGATTCCACCTTTCGGATGGTCATGGTATTTCGTCCCATCTTGATTCTCACTCCTGGCTTAATCAATACTGGCTCGCTAAGTCGTTCACCCTCAACCCAAGTGCCATTGGTAGACCCTAAATCCTCCACCACATAACCGTTAGGTTGTGTGCTAATTCGTAAGTGGCGACTCGAGATGAAATCATCTTCTAAGGTGAGATCGCAGATATTGGCGCGACCAATAGTTATTGGCCGATTAGCGATTGCCACTTTGGCACCAGTTGCTGGCCCCTCAACCACCACCAATTCTCTAGGTTCTAACTCAATTCGTTTTGGCTTTATTAGGCCATATTTCTTCTCACCGGCCAAATCAGTTCGCAACAGCAGAAACATTCTAATAATGGCAAACCAAAGCAGCGCTAGAAATCCAAACCGCAGAATGGTGACAACTAAATCAGTCATCGAAAACTGACCTCAATTGCGCCAAGATTAAACAAAATTGGATCAGTTAATTCATGCTCGGTAATGCGCTCACCGTTAAGCCAAGTGCCATTTGTGGAGCCTAGATCTCGAAGCATTATTTTTGATCCGATAGTGACCTCGGCATGAAACCTTGAAATAGCTGGATCGTTGATCACAATATCGGCATCAGCTGAACGTCCAATTCGATTTATTGGTTTGGTTAGTGGATGCACAATGCCATTAATGATTAAGTTGTGCACCGCTGGTGTTTCAGTCACTAGATTGTTACTAGTTGCTGACGCTATTTGTTCAAAACTGATTCGAAATACGCCATCTTCTAATTCTTTATCTTCCATAATGTTTACTGACACTGTGCCAGTTAATGAATAACTTTGTTGATTAGCATGTGCTCGAGCTAGATCAGCGAATTCAGTTTCAAGAGTTTTTAGGTGATCTGCCATCCGGTCATAATCATGCGGTGCTAGATCAACAATGAAGTGATTAGGTGCAATTAGTCTGCCGTTATCTAATTCTTGGAGATGTTCATCCATCTCCCTAGCTATTGCCGCGAAAATTTCTACTGGTTGAACTTCGTAATCAAATGCCGCAGTGAGGGCGCCAGCAAGTAATTGATCTAGTCGTTCTTCAAATTGATCCAGTAGTCCCACGGCAGCTCCTAAGCTGGTGCAATTACAACGACTGCTCTAATGGTTGTCGGGCTAACCGCACTCGAAGTGGATTGATTGGTAACACGCCAGGTGGCACTGCTACTAACTCTGGCATTCGATGCATTAGATCAGCGAACGCATCGCTGGCGCGATGTGCTTCTAGCGCCTCTTGATCAGTAAACCATTCATAAAGCCAAAGCACATCGTCATCACTTGGATCAAGCGCAATCATGAAAGCTTCAGTGCCTGGTTCTTGATCTAAGTTTTCGCAATAATCATTTAGCGCATCAAGCAGTGCCAAGCGCATTCCTGGGTGCGACTGAATTCGCACCAAGAGTCCAATTCGACCTGGTAGCAGCACATCCATGGCATCTGACATAGGAGTAGTTTGCCCTACTTCTCTTATTCCACGAACCCCAGTCGCCTACCTTCGCTCCACAAATACTCTCGAGCGTTGGGGTGGGCGCAGTTTGCTATTAGCGAACTTGCTTGCTCTCGCTGGCTACGACCAAACATGGCCGCCATGCCTTGTTCAGTCACAATCGCGCTGTGCTGGAAGTGAGTGGTGGGCTCAGTTAACAGCGGCACGATGGTGGAGCAGTCTGCTTTGGGATGCCATGAGGGTAGCGCAATAAATGCCTGACCGCCTTTGGCATGCATGGCACCGACAATAAAGTCAGTGGAGCCACCAAAACCAGAATAGATCTTGTTTCCAATTCGACTGGCATTTGCTTGATCCAACAAATCAACTTGCAGCGCCGCATTAACGCTGGTCATCATCGGTTGATCAGCAACTTTTGCTGGATTATTAGTTTTCTCAGTTTTCAACATATGAATTCTGGGATTTCGATCCATCCAGCGATATAGCTCTTGGGAGCCAAATGCGAATGACGCGCGAATCGGCGTCTCTTTATCTAATCTACCGTTAGTTTCTAACTCCAAAATGCCATCGCTGAACATCTCAGTCCAAACTTTTAGATTCGTGCGCTCTTGGGCAACTGCAGATAGGAACGCATTTGGAATCGCGCCAATTCCCATCTGCAACGTGGAGCCATCAAGCACTTTAAACGCAATTCGATCACCAATTTCTTTGGCGATATCAGTTAACGGTGGAATGGGATGAGCATCAACTGGCTCATCTACTTCAATGATGTAGTCAAAAACATCTAGATCTATCTCACCATCACCAAAGGTATAAGGCATTTGTTCATTAACTTGACCAATAATGAGTCCGCCACGTTGTTTGACGGTGGCAATAACTGCTGGAATTACATTTACTTCAATCCCTAGTGAAACTTTGCCATCATAAGCTTTAGAAGTGTGCAGTAACACCACATCAGCTGGCCGAGCAGTTGATAGCAGTTTTGGCACTAGCGATAGCCGACATGGGACGTAATCCAACCGAGTGCTGTGCCGCATTCCGGCGCCAACAAATACCGTTTCATGAACTACACCATCGCGATCTGGAATTCCGATTTGGGCATTGAGCATATGAAGTCGATAATGCGAAACCTGCTTATCAAATGCTTTGAGCAAGACCCATGGCGTGGCAGCATTGCCACTTACTACCACTCGAGGATTCTCTGGCAACTCAATTAAGGCATCTGGTAATCGCTCTAGCGTAATTTTTCGCATGTCTTAATTATCCGCCTAAAACCAGCGATAATCTCCCGGTGGGTACATTTCTAGGACAGAAAAGACCGTTAGTTATCGCACACCGTGGCGCTAGCGCGATTGCGCCAGAGCTCACCATGGCAGCATATTTGCAAGCAGCAGCAGATAACGCTGATGGTTATGAATGCGATGTCAGACTCACTAAAGATCAGATTCCGGTATTGATTCACGATAACAATTTAAATCGAGTGAGTAATGGCTTTGGTCGAGTTGGTGCAAATACCTATGCCGAATTAGCAAAACTAGATTTTGGTTCTTGGTTTGGCCCAGCAACTACCTACACATCCGAGCAATGGTGCTCGCTGCTAACGCTGGATAAATTCCTCAGCTTCGTGGCTACCCAATCAACTGCACCAATTGCGCTGGTAGAAACAAAACACATAAGTGAAAATGGAATTAAGTTAGAAGCGGCTGTAATTGAGTTTATTAAGAAATATCAACTAAATACAGTCGATGCCAGCAAACCAAGAGCTGCGCTAATGTCGTTTTCAATTCCAGCACTGCGACGTGCAAAAAAGATTGATCAGAGTATTTATAGTGTGCTGTTATTGGATCGCAAACCGCCAGCGCTAACAAGCATTAGCGATTTTGTTGGTTGTAATGCTTGGGGTTTGGGAGTTAACTTACTGCGAACAAATCCAGAATTAGTTGAGCAAGCAAGATCGAACGGCAAACAAGTATTCGTCTGGACGGTTGATACACCAGAGCAAATTCAGCTCTGTCTAAAATATCGAGTGGATGTCATCATCACTAACCACCCGGCCCGAACCCGAGAAATCATGGCTGGGCTAGGTGTGAACTGATTTTGCTGCCACCCCTCGCTACGCTAAGCGCTCTTGGGAGGACAGATGTCACTGGCGTATCTAGGACCACAGGGAACCTTTTCGGAGTCGGCAGCAATTGCGGTCGCAAACGGACAGACCTTGTATCCGTACCCAACCGTGGATCAAGCACTCGATGCAGTTCGACGAGATCGAGTTAAATCCGCTGTTGTCCCAATTGAGAATTCAGTTGAAGGTTCGGTGTCGGCGACGCTAGATTCACTAGCAACCGGCGAACCACTAGTAATTACGCAAGAAGTTGTGCTGCCAGTGAGATTTGCGCTGCTGGGCCGAAGCCAAATTCAGCTAGATGAAATTCGTCAGGTATCAACCCATCCGCATGCGCATGCCCAATGTCGAGAATGGTTGGCCAAACATCTGCCAGCTGCAAATATTTTGCCGGCAACATCAACTGCTGAAGCTGCAGCACTACTTGCTGCTGGGGAAGGCCGAATTGATGCGGTAATTGCATCTGGCAGAGCCGCTGAAATACATGGTTTGCGGGTTTTAGTAGATGACATTGGCGATAATCGTGAAGCGACAACAAGATTTATTTCAGTGGCAAAACCAGGAAAAATAAACCCACCAACTGGTGCCGATAAAACTTCATTAGTGCTTTATATGAAAGAGAATCATCCAGGTGCACTGCTCGAGATTTTAACTGAATTTGCGGTTCGTGGGGTAGATCTATCTCGAATTGAATCTCGGCCAACGAAGAAATCTATGGGCGATTATGTTTTCTCTGTTGACTTGATTGGACATGTGAATGAAGCGCGAGTAGGTGAAGCGCTGATGGGATTACACCGAGTTTGTGCTGATGTTCGATTCTTGGGTAGTTATCCGAGACATGACAAAGTTGCCACAATCACCAAACCTGGCACAACTGATGCGGAACATCAAGAAGCAGAAGATTGGTTAGATCGAATTCGCACCGGTGATTACTAAGCAAAACTGCGCATTCGTAGCGAGTTAATCACTACCGTGATGCTGGAAAACGCCATCGCAGATCCGGCTAGCACAGGGTTTAATAAGCCAGCAGCGGCAACTGGAATCAATACTAAGTTATAAATAAATGCCCAGAACAAATTCTGTTTAATTGTTCGCCTAGTGCGATGAGCTAAACGAATAGCAAATGGAATTAGTTTTGGATCATCACCAATAATGGTTAAATCAGCAGCAGACTGGGCGGCATGCGTACCAGTTCCCATGGCAATTCCAATATTGGCAGTAGCTAGGGCAGCAGTGTCATTAATGCCATCACCAACCATGGCAACACATTCAGTTAGCTTTAGTTCAGTAACTGTTTCGAATTTTTCTTCTGGTGAAACTCCCCATCGCACCTGATCAAGTTTCAGCGAAGTAGCAACCGTTTTAACTGCTGCCTCACTATCGCCAGAAAGCAGAATAGTTTTTAGATTTAATGCCTTAAGTTCTGCAACTGCAGCGGCAGATGATGGTCGAAGTGAATCAGCAATCACAATAAAGCCATTTAGATAGCCGCCCCAACTAACCGCAACAACTACACCCTGGGCCTTTAACTTTTCATAACCATTGATTAAATCTTCACTCATTGGTAAACCAGCTTTTACTGGGTTGCCAACAAAAACTTCAGTTTCTTTGACTATGCCACGAATTCCAACTCCAGCAGTTTCCACCACATCAGTTGCCTGCATTGAAGTATCGGAATTTGCAATTGCTCGGGCAATTGGATGAGTGCTGCTTCGTTCGATTGCCGCGGCAACTGCGAGTACTTCCTGTGGATTATTCATGCCAATTGCAACTACGTCAGTGACCACCATTTGATTGCTGGTTAAGGTGCCAGTTTTATCAAGCACAACCGCGCTTAATTTTGCGAGTTCATTTAGGGAATCTGGATTTCGAATAATGGCACCAGCTTTGGCACCAACTGATGCTGCCACTACCAAGCTAATTGGTACGGCAATTCCAAGCGCACAAGGACATGCGATTACTAACACCGCAACGCTGGCTGTGATCGCGGCTTGACTATTACCAGTGATGAAATACCAGGCCAAAAACGTCGCAATTGCAACCAAAATAATGGTTGGCACAAATACTGCAGAGATTCGATCAGTTATTTGAGCGATTTTAGTTTTTTGACTAGTTGCTTCTTTAACTAATTTCGCAATTAAGGCAATGCGACTTGAGTCACCAGTTGAAGTTGCCTCAATTTTAATTACCGCACCTAAATTAATAGATCCAGCCGAAATGAGATCCCCGGTCATTACTTCGATTGGAAGCGATTCGCCAGTAATTGCAGCCGCATCAATTGAGCCAACTCCGCTAATCACTTTGCCATCAACTGGAAATCTTTCACCGGAGCGAACAATGACCAGATCATTAAGTTTGACCTCGCTGGTCTTGACCTCAACGTCAATGCCAGCTCGATTAACCAACGTTGTTTCTGGCACAGTCCCAAGCAGTGCTTTAACTGCATCAGTTGCAGATCGCCTTGCTCTTACTTCTAACCATCTACCAAACAACACCACCGTTGGAACTACTGCGGCAACTTCGAAATAAATCTCTGGCATCTCATGTGCAGCGCCAAAAAGCTCAAACATCATTCGATAACTAGCGCCACCAGCATCTCCAAGCATGAGCTGCCACGCACTCCAAAAATAAGAGACTAATACGCCAAGCGAAACCAACGTATCCATCGTGGTGGTGCGATGCTTTAGATTTGCTAGCGCTGCTCGGTGAAGCGGGGCAGCTCCCCAAAACACTACTGGCGTCGCTAACGCCATCACTACCCATTGCCAATAATCAAACTGAGTGCTTGGCACCATCGATAAAATGGCAACAAATGTGCTTAATAACGCAGAGATCAATACTCGATTCTTGAGTTTAGCGGTCTCGGTTTGTGCCTCAGTATTAATCAACGGCTCATAGCCAGTCTTTTTAATTACATCAGCAATAGTTGTTAAATCAATTTCAGCATTGCTGGAAACATGCGCAGTTTCAGTCGCAAAATCAACATAGGCTTTAACACCAGGAATCTGGTTTAGCTGTTTTTCAATACGGTTAGCACATGCAGTGCAGGTCATTCCACCTACCGCAACCTCGAGATCTTTACTCATCTGAAACAGATACTAATTTATATCCAGCATCATCAACTGCAGCAGCTAGTTTTTCTTGATCAATATCACCAGTAAATTTTGCGGTGCCATCAGCAGAACTAACGGTAATATCAGTTAGATTCAGCTCAGCTAAATTCTTAGTTACCGCACTTTCACAGTGACCGCAGGTCATACCTTCAATTATTGCAACTTTATGGCTCATCTTGACTCCCTTTTTAGGGTCTTATTTTGCCTGCTCAGCCAAGATCTCGTTTAACCAGTAGGCGACACCATCTTCAGTTGGGTTAGGAATTACTCGATCTGCAATTGCCGCAGCAGCAGGATGTCCGCCGGCAATAGTTGCTGATCTGCCAACCCATTCCAACATGGATAAATCGTTTGGCATATCACCAACTGCTGCTACTTCAGCTGAACTTAGTCCCATTGATACTGCCAACTTTGCCAACGTGGATCCTTTGTTAATTCCGCGCGGTGACATTTCGATTAAGAAGTCATGGCTGCCGGTGGTGGTGATTTCGACCACCTCACTTAACTCTTCTTCAATTAATGAGATTTGTTCATCAACGTGTAATTGTGGATTTGCTACTCGCAGCAAGATCTTGATGATTGGCTCATCGTGCGTTAACCATTCTTCAATTGGTTTATAAGTGTTAGATTTTGGATCTCGCAACCGCTCTTCAAAGCCTGGCTCTCGTCGATATCCTTCCAAATGTGACCATTTAGCCTCGCCTTCAAGCAATACTTCAAACGCAAATAGCGCACCAGGAACTCTTGCTCGCAATAAATCAATTGTTTCTTTGGCAAGTGCCTTGTCAATGGTCCAAGCATCAGTAATTTCCCGAGTTTTGCCATCAACAACCAGCGCACCGTTTGCCGCAATGATGGTGTCATTGTGCATGGTTTCTTCGATAACCGGCGGCAGCCATCTAGTTGGTCGACCGGTGGCAAAAACAACTTTGGTCCCAGCAGCCACTGCTCGGCGAATGGTGTCTCGAGTGAAGTCACTTACGGTGTGATCTGGTCGCAGCAAAGTGCCATCCAGATCGGTAGCAAATAACTTTATCGTCATGCGCGCTTGGCAACTGGCTTTAGCACATCTATGCCAAGATGCGGCACTAGCGCAGCTGGAATTTTTACCGATCCATCTGCTTGTTGATGATTTTCTAGTATCGCCACAATCGTTCTAGTTGACGCCATTAGCGTGCCATTTAGAGTAGCAACGTATTCCGCAGATTCAGATACTTTTGAGCGAATTCGCAATCTTCGAGATTGGAAAGTCGTGCAATTACTGGTTGAGGTAACCTCGCGATAAGTTTCCTGCGATGGAATCCAAGCTTCACAATCAAATTTTCTAATGGCGCTCATACCTAAATCACCCGTTGCAATATCTAACACTCTAAATGGCAGCTCTAGTGCGGTTAGAAATTCTCTTTCAAATGCTAAAAACTTTTTATGTTCAGCTGCCGCATCCTTTGGATCACAAAAGGCAAACAGCTCAACTTTATCGAACCAATGAACTCGAATTATTCCCTTGGTGTCTTTTCCGTGTGAACCTGCTTCTCGTCTAAAGCAGGGTGAAAAGCCGGCATAACGAAGTGGCAGATCTCGGCCATCCAAAATTTCATCCATATGAAATGCAGCTAGCGGAACTTCACTAGTGCCAACTAAATACAAGTCATCTGCCGGTAAGTGATAAACATCAACCGCAGCTTGACCTAGAAAGCCAGTTCCTTCCATCGCTTGTGGTCGAACCAGCGACGGTGGAATTACTGCAGTGAATCCTGCTTTAGTAGCAAATTCCATTGCCATTCGAACTAGTGCAAGCTCAAGCAATGCGCCAACACCAGTTAGGTAATAGAACCGGGAACCAGAAACTTTTGCGCCGCGTTCAATATCTATTGCACCAAGCAGTTCACCTAACTCAATGTGATCTTTTGGAGCAAATCCTTCTGATTTAAAATCTCGTGGTTTGCCAATAGTCTCAATAACTTTAAAATCTTCTTCGCCACCAACCGGGGCATTCTCGTCAACAATATTCGCAAAGCTGGCCATCAATTCATTGGTTTTTGCCTCAGCGGCATCTCGATCAGCGGCAAGCTGAGTCAGTTCAGCTGCCATATCAGCTGCCTGTTTCATCAAGTTATCTAGCTCAGCTTGAACTGAATTGTCACCGCTTTTTAGCTTTCCCTGCAGCGGACCAATTGACTTGCTTAAGTTTTTCTGATCTGCTCTAAGCGCGTCATACCTTGTGTTTAAGTTACGCCAATTGCTATCGGCCTCTTGCCAAGCGGTTACCAATGCTTCATTCGCACCACGAGCGCGTTGGGATGCAACGACTAGCTCAGGCGAATCACGCAGAATTTTTGGGTCAAGCACAGGGCAAGACTACTTTGTCGAAACTGCAATTCTGCTTTACTAGCCGCAATACCCTGCTCACTCAGTATTTACTAAGGGGATCTGGTTGCCACAGTAGAATTGGTTAGTTCCCGGGGTGTGGCGCAGCTTGGTAGCGCGCGTCGTTCGGGACGACGAGGCCCGCAGGTTCAACTCCTGTCACCCCGACCAGAATTAAGGAGCAGCATGGGACAGCACGGAACGGTTAGAAGACCAGCATCAGTCGCCCGATGGGAAGGCGGGATGCAGTCAGACGTTCAATTCGTGTTCGGGAATCTATTAGTGCTAAGCACCTTAGTTGCTGGAATTTTGTTTATGCTGTTACCAAATCTTGAACCTGACATCACTGATCCACCAGTTAGAGCTTTTGGTGCAATTTTGGTTTTGGTGTCCCAAGCATTAGCTTTTACGGTAGTGCTATCAGCAAACAAAGTAATTATTGATGGTGATTACATTGCTTGGCAGCCAAGACTTCATCGCCGCCCGCTGCGAAAATGGCGCTGGCACCAAATTAAAGACGTTGAGTTATACAACGTCAAGGGATGGGTCTGGGGTTATGGCTTTCGCTACAACCCAAGAGTTGGTTGGGGTCACATCATTAGAAGTGGTCCTGCAATTCGAATCATCAAAAATAACGGCAGATCATTTGTGATTACTGTCGTTGATGCCGAAACTGCAGTTGAAACCGCACAACAATTTTTAGCTGGAAAGCGGAATTAGTTAAATTCTTTCGCAACTAACTCAGCAATCTGTGCCGTATTTAGTGCCGCACCCTTACGCAAGTTGTCACCGCACACAAAGAATGTAATGGTGTTTGGATCATCCAAACTAGCGCGAATTCGACCAACCCAAGTTGGATCCGTGCCTACTACATCAGCTGGAGTTGGAAATTCTTTCTCTTCTGGATTATCAACTACCACCACACCTTCGCTATTGCGAAGCAGTTCTCTGGCCTGATTAACATCAACTGGATTTTTGAATCTAGCAACCACAGTCAAACTATGTGTGGTTACTACTGGCACTCTCACACAAGTTGCGGTTACTTTTAGATCATCAATCCCAAGAATCTTGCGTGATTCATTTCGAACTTTAAGTTCTTCTGAGGTGTAGCCATCATTTTTGAGCGAACCAGCCCATGGCACTACGTTAAGTGCTAACGGAGCTGGAAATGGCCCTAAGTCTTTGATTACTTCTCTAGTATCACCTGGGTTATTACCTAGATCTTTGCCAGCAACGAGTTGAATCTGCTCTTGCAGCGCATCGATGCCGGCTTGACCAGCACCAGAAGCAGCTTGATAAGAAGAAACAATTAGTTCTTCAACGCCGTATTTGCGATGCAAGGCGCCTACTACCACGATCATCGAAAGCGTGGTGCAATTCGGATTGCTGATAATTCCTTTTGGGCGATCTTTAGTTTTTTCACCATTAACTTCTGGCACAACTAGCGGCACTGCCGGATCCATTCGAAATGCGCCAGAGTTATCCACCGCAATAGCACCTCGGGATGCGGCAATTGGTGCCCACTCAGCTGAAACTTCATCCGGTACATCAAACATTGCCACATCAACCCCATCAAAAACTTCTGGAGCTAGGGCTTGCACGGTTACTTCTTCGCCGCGCACCATAAGTTTCTTGCCAGCGCTTCGAGCTGATGCAATTAAGCGAATCTCGCCCCAAACATCTTCACGTTCAGTCAGCAGACCAAGCATTACTGTGCCAACCGCACCGGTTGCACCAACAACTGCCAAGGTAGGTTTCTTTCTCATTATCGTCCCGTTCCGCCGTAAACCACTGCTTCACCATCAGCATCTAAACCAAACGCCTTATGCACTTCTTGCACGGCTTTATCAGTATCGCTAGCTCGAATTACAACTGAGATTCGAATCTCGGAAGTTGAAATTGCTTCAATGTTTACATTCGCACTTGCCAGCGCACGGAAGAATGAAGCGGAAACACCTGGATGTGAACGCATGCCAGCGCCAATTAATGAAACTTTAGCAATGTCTTCATCATACTCAACTCGATCAAACTGAATTGTTGGCTTTAGTGACTCCAAAGTTTTAACTGCAAGCTCGCGATCAGTTTTTGGACAAGTGAAGGTGATGTCAGTTGCAGCAGATGCGGCAGTGGTTACGTTCTGCACAATCATGTCGATGTTGACGTGTGAATTTGCAATTGCTTCAAAGATAGTGGCGGCATTACCTGGCTTATCTGGAACACCAACGACGGTAATTTTGGCTTCAGACAAATCATGTGCTACACCTGAAATAATTGGTTGTTCCACGTTTCGCTCCTTTATTGCAGTTTGCGATAAAACCCAAGTTCCATCTCGATGCGAGAATGACGATCTAACATGTATTGGTAAATCAAATCTACGCGCATATTCCACACAACGAAGATGTAGAACTTTTGCACCCATTGCCGCAAGTTCCATCATCTCTTCGTAAGTAATAAATGGCACGTGTCTAGCTTTTGGCACTCGCCTTGGATCAGCACTAAAGATGCCATCAACATCGGTGTAAATTTCACAGGCATCTGCATCAAGCGCGGCAGCAAGCGCAACTGCGGTGGTATCTGAGCCACCACGGCCTAAGGTGGTGATGTCTTTAGTGTCTTGGGCAACACCTTGAAAGCCAGCCACGATTGGAATTGCACCATCATTTAGTGCTTGTTGAATACGGCCTGGCGTTACATCAATGATGCGTGCTTTACCGTGAACCGAATCGGTAATAACTCCCGCTTGGCTGCCGGTATAGGAGCGGGCCTCCACACCAAGGTCGGAAATTGCCATCGCCAGCACCGCCATACTGATTCGCTCACCAGCAGTGAGCAACATGTCTAATTCGCGACCTGGCGGATTTGGACTTACTTGTTCAGCTAAATCAATTAATTCATCAGTGGTGTCGCCCATGGCAGAAACCACCACTACAACTTGGGTGCCAGAGTTATGGGTATCAACAATCCGTTTTGCCACGCGCTTAATGGCGTCGGCATCAGAAACTGATGACCCGCCATATTTCTGCACAATTAGTGGCACGAATTCCTCATCTGTTAGAGGGGGAATTCTAACCATGAGCGAAACTATTTAACTTGCCGTCTACCTTCAAAGGCACGACCCAGTGTTACTTCATCGGCATATTCCAGATCGCCACCAACTGGCAGGCCGCTAGCAAGTCGAGAAACGGTAAGTCCCATTGGCACCAATAGTCGGGTTAAGTAAGTGGCGGTGGCTTCACCTTCCAAATTTGGATCAGTAGCCACAATCACTTCTTGGATATCACCATTTGCTAATCGAGCAAGTAATTCTTTAATTCGCAGCTCATCTGGTCCAATGCCATCAATTGGTGAGATGGCACCGCCAAGCACGTGATATCTACCCTTGAATTCTCGAGTCTTTTCAATCGCAATGACATCTTTGCTTTCTTCAACTACGCAAATAATGGTTTGATCACGGCGTTGATCTAAACAGATTCGACACTGCTCAGCTTCACTCACATTAAAACAGGTATTACAAAACCTAACTCTTGCTTTTGCTTCCATAATGCTATTTGCTAATTCGGAAATATCTTCATGATCTGCTTCGAGAATCCAGAATGCAATTCGCTGCGCACTTTTTGGGCCAACACCTGGCATCCGTCCTAATTTTTCAATTAGGTTGCCAATTACACCCTCATACATCGCGATCCGTAATTGGCTTTGCGCCCAGTTGTGATTCCAGTAATTTCATGGTGTCAACTTCTTCAATTACTTCATCATCAATTCGTGCTTCATCATCAATTTTTTTGGCATCACGACCCAAACTTGGATTTGATGCTGGCAATAACGCAATCTCACCATCAGAATCGGTGACTTCATTGATAGCACGGCGAAGCTTTGCTTCATGATCTGATCCTTGCGCAAACTCCAGGACTTTCAGATCTGGAATTGCAATCGCAATTACGCCATCTTCAACCGATAACACTTCAGCTTCATGGAAAGTGGTCCAAGCAACCCGAGATATTAGTTTTAGATTTTCTAATATTGCCGGCCAGAGTGCTCGCAGCTTGGCTAACTCGGCAACTGGTAGATCAGTCATTGGTGCAAGTTTTGCTTTACTCTCATAGCGCTTTGCAGCAACCGGAATAGTCACTTTTTTGGTTTCGGTTTTTGCGCTTGACTTAATAGTGGAAATTTTTGGTGGCGGTGCTGATTTGGTTTCCGCAACCGGGGCAGGGTTCGTTGGTGCCGGTGCTGCGCCACCGTTTTTCTCGAGCAGCGATATGCGATGCTCAAGTCCAGCAATTCCTTCACTGGATGCGGCAAGAAGCAGTCGGGCAGCTAGCAGTTCTAACTGCAATCTTGGCGCAGTGGCACCACGAAGTTGGGCGATGCCGCTAGTTAATAAATCTGCTGCTCGAGATAGTCGAGCCGCACCAATTTGCTTTGCTTGGTTGGCCATCGCAGCTAATTCTTCTGCCGGCACGGCAAGCAACGGCTTAGCCGCATCGCTAGCAACTTCTACCAACAACAAATCTCGAACTCGTTGTAATAAATCAGAAGCAAATCTTCTTGGTTCATAACCCGCATCAATTACTTGATCAATTACTTGAAATAGTGCATTGCCAGAATTTTCTACCACAGCATCAACGGCGGCATTAACTAAATGTCGTGGCGTTAAACCTAAGACACCACCAACATCATCTGCGGTAAGTCCAGCTGCACCAGCACCAGCAATTGCTTGACCTAACAAACTCAAACCATCACGCACTGAACCAGCAGCAGCTTCGGCCAACATCATAATTGCAACTGGTTCATATCTAATATTTTCTTGTTTACAAATTTCAGCTAAATGCGACGCTATAGTTTTAGTTGAAACGAGTCTAAAATTAAATTGATGTGTTCGTGAGCGCAACGTGTTTGGCATTTTGTCTGGCTCGGTGGTAGCGAAAATAAACTTTAAATGTGCTGGTGGCTCTTCCACCATTTTTAAGAAGGCGTCAATGGCTTTGCTGGATAACTGATGGGCTTCGT
>JBJOHY010000121.1:0-11100 GCA_046047475.1 Actinomycetota bacterium
CCAATCCTGTTCGTGCCGAATAATCGGTGGTGATTGCTCTAGGACGCAACTCTAGATTACGTGCATAAGTATGGGGCGGGTTGTAGCAGGTTTAGTAGTAATTTGCTTAAACCTGCCAATCACACTGGTGAGTATGATAATGTGCTTTCGATTAAGTCAATTCAGACCCAGCGGGGACATGTGAAACCCAGAGCTTTTCTGTTGGTAGCGGCAACTGCCTCGCTATTTTTCAACGTCATTATTTTGGTATTAGTAGTGCTGAATAATGATTGGGTTAAAACCAGAGCCGCTGGAGGTCAATTTACCGACTTTCCGCTAGTTATCAGGTTCATCTACTTCATCATGGCCCTGCTTACTATTAGTTTATTGATTTGGTTGTGGCGAGTTAGAAATAAGGCCTTAACCCAAGGCCAACAGAAATTTGCTAAGTATGTTAGCTATCTATTTTTTGTTAGCACGGTCTTTCAATTAATATCAAGGTCACCGGATGAGAGATGGAATGCTATTCCAGCAATAATCATTGCAATTACACTTCTGCAAATTCAACGCACTTCGAAACCCGCTACTAGAGCTGATTAAGCAAAAAGTCGATATTTACCAGTTGACCTAACTCGAATAGTCCAAAGAACAATAAGTGGTGTGATTAATACCGTGGGGGCTAACCAAATTACTAGTTGCGCCAACTCAGATTCCACCAGCGGCGAAACCTGTTGAACCAACACCGCCGTAATGGTTGCGATGGTGCCGCCGAGCATTCGTGATAAATGAACTTCTATTTTTCGCTTATGGGACGACTTACGATTTAACTCACGTAAATCTTCAATTGCATTTACCAGGCCGATGGTGCCAAATGCGATTAATGCCCAACCCAAAGCATCCGCTGAATTAATCATCATGGCACCGTACCCATACATGGCAAAAACTGAGACCAGCATCAAATAGGGAGCTAGTTGATCTAGTTTTGTTGGTTGATAGCGAGGTTTCCCAATACGATAGCCAACAAAAGCCATATAGAAAGAAAAGATTGCAATAAAGAATAGAAATGGATTGGGATTAATAAAAGTTACTGGAATTGCTGTTACAGCAACCCCAAGCATGCTCCAAAAGAAGATTCGCCCAATTCGGCGATGAATTAGTGACCCTTTTTTATTGCTAGCTGCGATAAAGGCGCTTAATAACGCAATAACACCAAATAAAACATGAACGAATAAAATCGCATCAACCATAAAGTCACTCTAACCGAACTTAATGTATTGATTAGAATCAGAAAACGCTGAAATCCAAAAAACTTAAGTGGAGACAATGGGACTCGAACCCACAACCCCCGGCTTGCAAAGCCGGTGCTCTACCAATTGAGCTATGTCCCCGCGTTACCGCAGGTCTGGCGCAGAATCTGCTTCTGTCCAATCATCATCATCAACCTGCCCGTTAAGCAAGTTCTGATAGATCCAAACTGCAGCGCCGATTAAAGCACCAAGCAGGGTTATGCGTCGTAGGAACCGAAACATAACAACCTCCTTCACTTAGCGAGTTTGGCCGCTAAGCGTGGGCCTAGGTGGACTTGAACCACCGACCTCTTCCTTATCAGGGAAGCGCTCTAACCAGGCTGAGCTATAGGCCCGAAACTCATCTGAGCCCGCGCAGACTACCTCAGCGCACCCAGTGAGGCGAAAAAGGGTCACTCCTCTCGGATGCTCACCTTTATTCCTCCAGTGAGGCCAACTACTAAGTTATAGAGGACTGACCAGATAAACGCCCCAGCCGGCCAAGTAATTAACTGCGCTGCGCTGATCAAGAAGCACAGCCCTAATACTCGACCAAATGACAGCAGTGATGGAAAATCCAGCACTGCGGTGCCCAACAAATCACCTAACGTGTCACTAAACACCGTTAACACACCAGCAGCCCGCAGTAGCAACCAAGAAAGCAACACAACCACAGTTAATGAAATTGATGCTGCCACTGCCAACATAAACGCGGTTTTAACTGCCGACCACGGATTGATCTGCGTTAGTCGCCAATTCTTTTCAACGCTCATTGGTCAGCTTCGTAATCAGATTCAAGTTTGGCAACTGCTGCAACAAATGCCTCATCTGGTAGATCCATAAACGAAACACCCATAGTGTCTCGGCCGGTTGCTCTAACTTCACTTACTTGTGTTCTAATCACAATGCCATTAGAGGCAATGCCAAATAATTCATCGCTTGGATCACATACCAGTGCCGCAACTAATTTGCCACGCTCTTCTACTAATCGCATTGCTCGAATACCTAACGTACCGCGGCCTTTAGTTGGCCATTCAGTAAGTTCGGTTCGTTTCGCAAAGCCGCCATCAGTTACGGTAACAAGTGATGCACCAGCTCGAACTACATCCATCGCTAACAGATAATCTGATTCTTGCTTAAACCGCATCCCAATCACACCACTGGTAGCGCGTCCCATTGGTCGCAAATTGCTATCAGCAGCATTAAATCTAACTGAAAGTCCCTTTGCGGATACCAATAGTAAATCATCTTTCTCACCAACTAGTCGAGCTGAAATAACTTCATCTTCATCCCGCAAGTTAATTGCGATAATGGTGGATCGATTAGTGTCGAATTCACTTAACTCAGTTTTCTTGACCAAGCCAGATTTAGTTGCGAGCACTAAATACTTAGCGGCTTCGAAATTCTTAATCGAAAGCACCTGAGCAATCTGCTCATCTCCCGAGAGTGCTAACAAATTAGCCACATGTTTACCGCGAGCATCTCGACCAGCTTCTGGCACTTCATAGCCGCGAGCTCGATAAACCCGGCCTCGATTAGTGAAGAACAACAACAAATCATGGGTAGAAGTGACCATGAAATGCTCCACAATGTCATCTTCTCGAAGCGCAGCTCCCTTAATTCCCTTACCGCCGCGGCGCTGGGAACGATACAGATCTGCCGGAGTTCGCTTGGCATAACCATCTCTGGTTATCGTGATCACTACATCGCGCTCGGCGATTAGATCTGCCATTGAGACTTCATCTTCATCCGGCACAATCTGCGTGCGGCGCTCATCGCCAAATTTAGTAACTATCTCAGTTAGCTCATCTTTAATTATGCCGCGCTGTACTGCTTCATCCGCCAAAATTGCTTGATAGCCCTTAATTAGGTTCATCAACTCCGCATGCTCATCCATGATCTTTTGTCGCTCAAGTGCTGCTAATCGACGAAGTTGCAGATCCAAAATTGCAGTTGCTTGGATTTCATCAATGCCAAGCAGTTTCATTAAGCCTTCTCGGGCTTCTTCCACGGTTTGGCTGCCACGAATCAGGGCAATAACCGCATCAATTGCATCTAGGGCTTTAAGGTAACCGTTGAGGATATGAGCGCGCTTCTCGGCTTCAGCTAACCGATATTTGGTTCGGCGTTGAATTACCTCAATTTGATGCGCAATCCAATAACTGATGAATTGATCCAGCGACAACGTGCGTGGCACACCATCCACAATGGCCAGCATGTTGCAACCAAAAGTATCTTGTAGCTGGGTGTGCTTAAACAAATTGTTCTTAACTACCGTGGCAACCGCGTCCTTCTTAAGAACTACCACAATTCTCATGCCAGTTCTAGATGATGAATCATCTCTAAGATCTGCAATGCCTGGAATCTTGCCGCTATCTACTAATTCCGCGATCTTAAGTTTTAGATTATCTGGATTAACTTGATATGGCAGTTCCGAAATAACCAATAACGTTCGACCGCGAGAATCTTCCTCAACATCAACAACTGCTCGCATGGTGACTGAGCCGCGACCAGTTCGATACGCTTCTTCAATTCCGCGCTGACCAATGATGGTGGCTCTAGTTGGGAAATCTGGTCCTTTAACGCGCTCTAGCAGGGCATTAAGTAATTCCTCGCGTGATGCAGTTGGATTTTCTAGCGACCAGATAACTCCGCTGGCAATTTCTTTCAAATTATGTGGTGGGATGTTGGTCGCCATACCAACCGCAATACCACTTGAGCCATTAACTAATAGGTTTGGAAATCTACTTGGCAGAATAACTGGCTCTTGCGTGCGGCCGTCATAGTTGGGTACGAAATCAACCGTGTCTTCATTGATGTCGCGCACCATCTCCATCGCCAACTGTGACATTCGAGATTCGGTGTACCGCATGGCAGCTGCGCCATCATTTCCAGAAGAACCAAAGTTTCCTTGCCCATCAATTAATGGGTAGCGCATCACCCATTCTTGAGCTAATCGAACTAACGTGTCATAAATCGCACCATCACCGTGTGGGTGATAGTTACCCATAACATCACCAACAATGCGAGCACATTTGCTGTAGCCGCGATCTGATCGATATCCGCCGTCATACATCGCATAAAGCAACCGACGATGCACTGGTTTTAGACCATCTCTAACGTCAGGTAATGCTCGCCCAACAATCACACTCATCGCATAATCAAGATATGAGCGTTGTAGCTCACCTCGTAGATCTACTGGCTCAATGCGACCATGCGGTGACAACTCTTCAGTGACTGACACAATTACCTTCCGTTAAATATCCAAGAATCGAACGTCACGAGCGTTCTGCTGAATAAAACTTCTGCGAGATTCCACATCTTCACCCATCAAGATGCTAAACAGCGCATCAGCTGCTGCGGCATCATCCATGGTTACCTGCAGCAAAACTCGTTTGGCTGGATCCATTGTGGTATCCCACAACTCATCCGCATTCATCTCACCTAAACCTTTGTAGCGCTGTATTGCATCATCTTTAGGTAATTTCTTGCCGTTCTCTTTACCCAACTCAATTAGTGCATCACGCTCTCGATCTGAATAGGCGTATTCAGCATCTTCCCGGGTCCACTTGAGTTTATAAAGTGGCGGTTGCGCCAAATAGACATAACCTTCCGCAACTAACGGCTTCATAAATCTAAACAGCAGTGTTAATAACAAAGTGCGAATGTGCTGACCGTCAACGTCGGCATCTGCCATTAATACAATTTTGTGATAACGGAGTTTGGCTAAATCAAAGTCTTCATGCACACCAGTGCCAAGTGCGGAGATAAGTGCCTGCACTTCATTGTTTTGCAATACTCGATCTAATCTGGCTTTTTCAACATTCAGAATCTTGCCGCGAATTGGCAGAATGGCTTGAGTTCGAGAATCTCTGGCGGTTTTAGTTGAACCACCAGCCGAATCTCCCTCCACAATAAACAGTTCACACTCTTCTGGATTTGTGCTTTGGCAATCTGACAACTTGCCAGGCAATCCAGATGAACCAAGTAAACCTTTTCGGCTACGAGCTAAGTCGCGAGCTTTTCTAGCTGCGATTCGAGCCGTTGCAGCCGAGATGGATTTGCGAGCAATGTCTTTACCTTCACTTGGATGAGATTCCAACCAAGCACCAAATTCTTCATTTAGCATTGCTTGCACGAAAGATTTCATCTCGGTGTTGCCAAGTTTGGTTTTAGTCTGACCTTCAAATTGCGGTTCACGCAGCTTCACTGAGATGATTGCAATTAATCCTTCACGAATATCATCACCAGTTAAATTAGTGTCTTTTTCTTTTAGTAATCCCCAGTTGCGTGCTGCTTTGTTAATTAACGAGGTGAGCGCAGTTCGAAAACCTTCTTCGTGAGTGCCACCTTCATGGGTATTAATAGTGTTAGCGAAGGTATATACCGATTCGGAATAGGAATTCACCCATTGCAGCGCGATCTCGGCGCTAAATCCTTTTTTCTCATCTTCAAATTCAAAAAATAGAATCTCTCGGTGAACTGGAGTATCAGATTTTGCTTTGGCGATATGTTTTACGAAATCAATTAATCCATCATCGTATTTGTAATCAACTTTTCTTGGCTCACCATCAATGATTTCCCGCTCATCAATCAACGTTAAGCGCAATCCTTTATTTAGAAATGCCATCTCTCTAAATCGAGCAGCTAGGGTTTCAAAACTGTAATTAGTGGTTTCAAAAATATTTCCATCAGCCCAGAAGGTAACTTTGGTACCAGTGTCATCTGCTTTACCGAGTTTCTTTAGTGGTGCCTCTGGTGCACCATGTAAATAACTCTGCGTCCAAACTGATCCATCACGTTTAATCTCAACAGTTAACTTTGTTGAGAGCGCATTTACCACTGAAACACCAACGCCATGTAGACCACCGGAAACTTGATAGCCGCCACCACCAAACTTGCCGCCAGCGTGCAGAGTGGTTAACACAACCTCAACTGCAGGTTTTTTCTCAACTGGGTGGTCATCAACTGGAATACCGCGACCATCATCAATAACTTCCACGCCGCCGTCAGTTAACAGTTTTACTTGAATTGAGCTGGCGTAACCAGCCATCGCCTCATCAACGCTGTTATCTACCACTTCGTAAACCAGGTGGTGTAGGCCACGCTCCCCGGTAGATCCGATATACATGCCAGGACGCTTGCGAACCGCGTCCAACCCCTCTAAAACCTGAATCGCACTGGCGTCATAAGACACGGAATTAAGCTCCTAAATTGGCTGATTTCTGAAGCTAAGTCTAGTCAATTCTGCCCACAAATGACGGGTCGAAGAACCCTGAATATCCCCAAAACTGCCCCTAAATCGCACCAGATTTGATTTGCCCCCATTTTGGCTAGTTGAGGCATTTTCAAGATTTGGGCTAATAGGCGCCAGCCAGGGCTTTTTTCACAACTCTCGACTAGTTATCCACAGTTTTCCACATCTTGTGGATTAACTGCGGCGCTTCCCCTCACGAACCCGCCAAGCCCCGGTTGATCTCCGGGCAGCTGGGGGCAGCACTTTTACTGCCTTGATATCCAATTCTGGGGCGGCGGCTTGAAGCTTTTCCAGCAGTACTGGGGTGAGGTATTTGAGTTGGGTAGCCCATGAAGTGGAGTCAGCCCGCAAGATAAGTTCGTTGTTATCAAATCTTTCTATTTCTAAATGAGCTGCGGTCTCTTCACCAACTACCGAAATAAATTGTGCGTGTAAGTTGGCTAGCGCTTTAGGTTGCTGCCAACCGACTTGATCAACAAACTCTTCTAGCGCATCACCAATTAGTTTTGGGTCTCTAGATTTACTAGTTGAATTAGATTTAGTGCGAAAATTAGTTCTTCTACTCAGTCGCTGCAGTAGTGATTTGCCTGGGTCTTTGGAATTAGTCACCAGTAATCACCCCGCTACTGAATCGATAAATCTTTGCCGCAAGATTACTAGGTAAGTCAACTTCAGCCGCAGCAGTAATAATGGTTTGCTCCACCCCAAGCGCTATTTGCATTAATTGTTCACGGCGCTTGTCATCTAGTTCCGCAAACACATCGTCAAGCACCAAAATTGGGGTTGAAACAGTATTTACCGCGGTTTGCAATAAATGCAGTAATCCCAATTTAAGAGATAGTGCCGCTGACCAAGTTTCACCATGTGAGGCATATCCTTTTATTGGTAGTTGGTTTAGTTTAAATAAAATCTCATCGCGGTGCGGCCCAACTAATGTGACGCCTCGTTTTATCTCTTCTGCTGCATTATCTGAGATTGCTTGAGTTAGTTCTGCTTGAATCCAATCGGTTTCTAGTTTTAACTCTTTCTCACTCCAGGATGGTTGATACTGATATTCAAACAAATTATTCGGAGCAATTTGCTGATAGTAGTTATTTACTAACGGCATTAATTGATCTAATAGATTTAGCCTGAGCAGAATTAACTCTGCCGCTATTTGGATAAGTCGCTCATTCCACACATCAATTGTGCTAACTGCGGTTTGCTGTGCTTTACCACTTAACATACTTGCGCTCTTTAATAGTGAGTTGCGTTGTTTTAATACCCGCTCGTAATCTGATCTAACACCAGCCACCCTAGGGTTCAAAATGGTGGCGCTTTGGTCTAGAAAGTATCTTCTATCCCCCGGGTCCCCTCGTAATATCTCTAGATCTTCTGGGGCAAAAATTATTACCTGCGCCAACCCAAGAGCTTCTCGGTTTTTTACTGGGTTTTTATTCACCCAAACTGTGGTGCCTTTGGTGGAATTTAACTCAATCTCTAGTTGCAGCGGGGTTTGATTAATTAGAAAGTTGCCTGAGATTTTGGCGATTGAGTTATCTTTATTAATGAGCGGTTGGTTGCTGGCTACCCGGTGGCTTTCTTGGTTGGTTAGGAAATACAGCGCTTCCACCACGTTGGTTTTACCTTCGCCATTATTACCAAGCAAGCAGGTAATACCGGAAGAAAACTCTAGATTTAATGAGCTATGAGATCGAAAATTTACTAACGATAACTGGGTTAAATACATCAGCCTAAACGAACTGGCATCAACAAGTATCGATAATTTGGTTCAGTTTCGCCCGCTGCAGCTAATACCGCTGGGCGGTTTGGTGAAGTAAACATGAGTTGGGTTGATTCCACACCAATTGCATTCAACCCATCAATTAAATATTGATGATTAAATGCAATATCTAGTCCATCACCTGATATTTCACACTCAACCACTTCTCGAGCTGATGGATCGTCACCAGCGCCGGCAGTTAAAACTACTTCGCCGTCTTGGAATGAGCACCTAACTGGTGAGTTTCGATCCGCCACTAATGCCACGCGTTTTACTGAATCAGCAAGCGCTTGGGTGTTTAGTGTGACTATGGTTGATGACTCGGTTGGTAATAGTGTTTTATATTTTGGAAACTCAGCATCTAGAAGCCGGCTAGTCATTTTTCGATTAGCCGCTTCAATTCCTACTAATTTCTCACCATCATCGCTTGAGGAAAACGTTAATCTAACATTCTCACCAGTTAATGTTCTAGCAGCATCCGCTAGGTTTTTTGCTGGGATCAGAGCGTTAATTTCTAAATTTGATTTATCTGGTTGCCAAGAAATTTCTTTAACCGCTAATCGGTATCGATCAGTTGCCGCTAAAGTTAATGTGTTGCCAGATATTTCAACTTTAATACCAGTAAGCATTGGTAGTGTTGAATCAAGTCCGGCAGCAACCGCAACCATGGTGACTGCGTTTGCAAAATCACTAGTAGTGATGCTGCCACCTAAAGTTGGTAGATCAGGTAATGCTGGGTAATCGTTATCTGGAATTGTTGGTAGTAAAAAGTTTGATCGGTCACAAGTTAATTCAACTCGGTTGCCGTTAACTTGAATTGAGATTGGTTTGTTAGGTAATGCTTTAACAATATCTGCCAAGATCCGGCCATTTACTAAAACTTTGCCTTCAGTAAAAACTTCAGCAGCAACAGTTGCTTTTGCGGACGTAGAAAAATCAAAACTTGATAGTTGTAGTTCGCTGTTTCCAGCTTCAATTAATAACCCAGCCAAAGTAGGAGTGGCTGGCCTAGTTGGGAGGGTTCGGGCAGCCCAAGAAACCGCATCATTAAATGCAGCTTTCTCAACCTGAAACTTCACAATCCCTCATTTCTAAATACAACCATGTAGTTATTGGCAGATGTTCTCAGAATAACCCTTAATTTGATAGTAGCCACTGGGGGTTACCCACACCTACTATTACTAACCACTTAAATTTATCTTTAGTTAGTAGTCGTAGTAGGTTCCGTGGATTCTGTGGATAACTCCAAATTTTCCCTGAAACCATGTAGTTTTACCTGTGGATAACCATGGGAGAAGCTCTCTAAACCTAGTTCAGTTATCCCTAAGTTTCACCCTGAATAAGCTTGGCTGTGGGGAAGTGCGCTAGTTATACCCAATAAAACCAAGGCCCCGGTGTGGTTATCCACAATCTCTCCCCAAACCGTGGATGAAAGGTTTAACCTTTTCGCGCTTCGGTTCGGATCCTGGCGGTCAGATCAGCAATCTGGTTATAGAGACTTCTACGCTCTGCCATCAACTGTCTAATCTTTCGATCTGCATGCATCACTGTGGTGTGGTCTCGCCCACCAAAAGCTTGTCCGATTTTTGGTAGGGATAGATCAGTTAACTCACGACATAAATACATCGCAATCTGACGCGCGGTCACCAACACTCGAGACCTAGAAGCACCAGTTAGATCATCCATACTGACACCAAAATACTGCGCTGTTTGCACCATAATTAAATTAGAAGTAATTTCCGGACCAATACTTTCCGGAATAACATCCTTTAACACCACTTCAGCAACTTCCAACCCAACAGGTTGCCGGTTTAGGTTAGCGAATGCGGTAATACGAACTAGCGCACCTTCCAACTCACGAATATTGCTAGAGACACGAGATGCGATAAATTCCAAAACCTCAGCTGGCACATTTAATTTTTCTTGCGCAGTCTTTTTGCGCAAAATTGCGATACGAGTTTCTAAGTCAGGAGGCTGAACGTCAGTAATTAATCCCCACTCGAACCTAGAACGCATTCGATCTTCAAAATCCTGAAGTTGTTTAGGTGGCAAATCACTAGTGACCACGATTTGTTTGTTTGCATTATGCAACGTGTTAAATGTATGGAAAAACTCTTCTTGTGTCTGCACTTTACCGCTTAAGAACTGAATATCATCAACTAACAACACATCAATATCACGATATTTACGTTGGAAAACCCCAGCTTTATCGTCACGAATTGAGTTAATGAATTCATTAGTGAACTCTTCACTTGAAACATATCTCACTTTTGCACCGTTATAAAGACTTCTGGTGTAATGTCCAATCGCATGTAGTAAGTGAGTTTTTCCTAGACCAGAACCGCCATAAATAAATAACGGGTTGTAGGCCTTGGCTGGCTGTTCAGCAACCGCGACTGCAGCCGCGTGGGCGAATCGGTTAGATGAACCAATAACGAACGTATCAAACGTATATTTTGGTGAAAGCCGAGAATCTGAATCAACTCTAGATGCTGGCGATCCAGTTCCTGGTCGATTTATCTCTTCATCAAAACTTGGTTGAACTGGTGTGGCATAAGTGGCATCGGCTAATTCATCAGTTAAGTCTTCATCTAATGCTGGTGCAATTGATGGATCTACAGAAACTGCTAATCGAACATCATGACCAAACTCTGCAGTTAACGCTCGAACTAAAACTGGTTTTAATCTGGTTTCTAAAACATCTTTAGTAAATTCATTTGGGCTCGCAATCAGCACTGTGCCTTCAACTAGCGCCAATGGTCTGGTTAGGGCTACGAAAGCTCGGTCCTGAGGGGAAAGGGACACATCGGACAAAT
>JBJOHY010000122.1:0-5397 GCA_046047475.1 Actinomycetota bacterium
CATGAACAAATCCACGAGCGAGAGGACTTCCATTAAGAGCGAGCGCGATTTCATTGCAAAATGCATGATGAGGGAATAATAGATCTGCACCACCGCCTTGAAGATCGAAATTATTACCCAAATATTTGTTGGCAATAGAAACACATTCAATGTGCCATCCTGGTCTACCTGCGCCCAAGGCGCTATCCCAATAGGGTTCATCGGGCTTTGATTCAACCCAAAGTTTGGGATCTAGTTGATGAAATTTGCCAGCCTGCTTCGAATCACCCCCGCGTTGATCCGCTATCTCGATGAGTTTTGCTTCATCAAGCCCTGTGAACTCCTCTAAATGATCCAGTCTGGATTTGAAATAGTAGTTGTGATTAGTCTTATACATGTGGTCTTTAAGTTTGCTTAAATCAGATTCAATTTCATCTATCTCTTCAGTTACTAATACATACGCCTCAGGTGGAATAATTTCTAAAAACTCCAAACTGTTTTTGAAACTCCCTATTTGTTCTGCTGCAATCTCATCCCAAGCCCTTCCGGTTTCTCGAGCTCTTTCAAAGAGTGGATCATCTATGTCCGTCACGTTTTGCACGTAATTGACCTGCGCACCTAAACCTAATGCCACTCGGTTAATGACATCGAAAATCAAATAGGTGAAAATGTGTCCTAGGTGTGCCGAATCGTATGGAGTGATACCACAAACATACATCCGCAGCCGGTTTTCACTTATTGGATAGAAAGTTTCACCTGTAACACTATCGGTCACCCAGAATTCACCCAATAAATCTATCTTCGATGGTGGACGGGTATTTATCCATGGTTTCACTGGATCAGTTTAGTTACTTATCAGAATATTGGCGATGGTAGCGCGTACCGATCACTAGGCAGACCTGGAAAGACCTGGGTTTGCAGAAGAGTATCGATTCGCTGATTCAAGGCGACCGATTCATATTCACTTATATACTTCTCTGGCTCTAGCTTGTGAAATCTATTCTTTAAATTTTCCAAAAGTAATAGTTCGTCTGTTGTAAGAGGCATTCCTGCCCAGCCCCAAAGAAAGGTTCGAAGCTTTACCTCCTGGTGAAAAGTTAATCCATGATCAATTGCGTAGAAGCCTTCTTCGTTCTTGAGGATATGAGACGCCTTTCTATCGGCGTTATTTATGACAACATCCATTAGGGCTATGCGTTTTAAATGGCTATCGTCTAAATGTAATAACTGAACACCTTCATTCTGCTGGTTTACCCCTTCTGCTGCCTTTAGCCAAGACAATTGCCCAGACTCTTCAATAGGCACGATGCGAACAATCTCCTCAGGTTTGTTTATTATTTTGCGCACCAGTAAACCACTGCCGATAGGTCCCTCTTTAATTATGTGAGTTTCTGGCACTGAAACTCCAGCAATCTTCAAAACAAGGTAGGCAAAATATTCCCTTAGCCAAAGTCTTCCCGATTCAAAATCCCATAACGGACTTTCACCAAGGCTAGGTTTGAAAATATAACAATAATTATTGGCAAATGTTACTTCAAAGACAGCATTTGAGGCATTACTTATCTGATTTATCGAATCAATATTCTCCAACCACTGTGGATTGAAATTATCTACGGTAACCATTTGCTCTGACACAGATATGCCCACTCACTTCAACAGGATAGGAGCAGAATGGACACGATGTCCTCCCTGCTGATACCACAGATTTAGTACGATCAATAAATTCAATGCACCTGATTCGAGGTAAAAAAATGGTGATAGTGCTCAATTCTTCTAATTCTTCATTTGTTTTGATCTCGAATTGAACTTGATTTCCCTCGATAAAGAATCCAACCGAAACCAACTCGAGGTAATCGTCTATTGGTAAATCTAGTGGGCGTCTATCTTTCCCAAAATCAGTAGGTTCAGAATCGCCATCCTCATTAGAGACTTCATTAAGTAACGCTTCTAGTTGCTCTGCAATAACAGCTGCCTGCTGTTTTTCAATCTTTATTGAAACGGTAGATTGCTGATCAGTTATCTGCCAGAAAAAAGTCCGCTCACCTGGTAATCCAATTGTTCCTATTATGCACCTCGTTGGGTTATTGAATCTCATCATCAACTCTTGGTTGGTCCACTTATAACTTGATTAACTCTGACTATTGACAACCCTTCGGTAGAGAGCTCGAACTCAGTAATCGAAGCGGGGTCTATTCTTATTCTTTGTATTTTGCTAATTGACACCGCGAGGGCTTTAGTTACCAGTACCTTGATAATATCTGCGTGGCTAAATGCAACCACGGTAGCTTTTTCTTCATGCCTTTCAACAAGAGATTCGAGATACCTCTGTAATCTCGTGCTCACTTCTTCAAAGCTCTCTCCTGCTGGAAATTTAAATGAGCCTGCATTCTTTTGCAGGTAACTCCATTCCTCAAGTTTCTCTAAATCTTCAAGTCTTTTGCCTGACCAATTACCATAATCAACCTCAGCTAAATCATCATCTATAAGTATTTCGTCATAACTGGAACTTGCTACGGCTAGACGAGCAGTTTCTAGGCATCGTTGAATCGGTGACGAATATAAACATGGCCTCGAAAGTTGATTGATAGCCGTATTCAAAATGCTGGCTTGTGATTTTCCTTGAGAAGAAAGGGCAACCCCAGAAAGCCTTCCAGCAAGAATTCCCTTGGCATTTGCTTCTGATTCCCCATGTCGAATCAAGAGAAGTTTCATGTATCAACCTACCGGAACTAAATCGAACCAGATGAGTCCAGCGATCAATACTAACCCCAACATCACTCGATATATTGCAAAAATAGTAAATGTGTGACGCGTCAGCCATCTGAGGATGAATTCAATTGTTAGATATCCTGTTATAAATGAAACTAGTGCCGCAAATGCCGTGTGGATCCAATCAAAATTGGAGGCTACGCCTACGTATTGCAATTGGTAGATGGCAGACAAGAAGATTGCTGGAAGGGAAAGCAGAAACGAAATTCTTGCTGCGGCAACACGATCGAAGCCAAGCAATCGACCCATAGTCATTGTGACGCCCGATCGGGATACTCCTGGCACTAAAGCAAGGACCTGCGATAGGCCAATCCAAATAGAGTTTGAGGCAGATAAATTCTCAACACCCTTAAGTTGAGGTCTGAGTTTATCAACCACATACAGAAGCACTCCAAACACAATTAACATAGCTGCAATTAACCGCAGGTCACGTGCAGTAGTTTCAAAAAAATCAGCAAAAAAGAAGCCTACAATTACAATGGGAATAGTGGCGATGACCATATATTTGAATAATTTGGCACTTTGATCATCGTTGCGCTTTATCACTGAACTAACAACACTCTCTAAATCCCGTCGAAAATAGAGACCGACCGCAAATGCAGTGCCTAACTGAGTTACGGCCGAGAATGCGGCACCTGGATCGGGAATTCCCATAAAAACAGCAGCGATTCTGATGTGGCCGGTCGATGATATCGGCAGATATTCCGTTAATCCTTGAAAAATTCCGAGTACAAACGCTTCAAGCCACAGATTCAATTAAGCCTCCCTTAGGAAGTGATCAAAGACTCGAACCCCAAATTCCAGCGATTCAACCGGAACGCGTTCATTCACACCATGAAATAAGGCTGCAAAATCTAACCCGGCGGGAAGTTTCAATGGTGCAAACCCAAAACATCTTATCCCCAATTTATCTAATGCTTTTGCATCAGTGCCGCCACTTAACGTGTACGGCAAAATTCTTGCAGCCGGATCCTCAGCCAAAATACTATTCTTTATTGCATCAACCAGATCCCCATCAAATTTTGTCTCTACTGAGCGTTCAATAATTTGTGGTTTTATTTCAATTTCAGGCCCAACAATTTGCCTGATTTGACTTAAAAAATCTTCCGTCAATAACCGCCATTGCCTCACCTGGTACAACATTTGTCTTATAGCCAGCACTAAGCATGGTCGGATTGGCGGTATGTTGAATAGTTGCACCAATAATTTTAGAAAGAGAGCCAAAGGCAGCGACTAATTCTTCCGGATGATCTTCGTCTAGCGGAATACCGGTCATTTCCGATACCTCTTGCAGAAGTAGTCTGACGGTATCAGTTAATCGAATTGGCCATTGATAATTGCCGATTCTTTCAATAGCTTCGGCGATGCGAACAACAGCATTGTTCTGCTGAATCATGGAACCATGTCCTGCAATTCCTTTGGCATGAAGCTCGAGCCAAGCAATTCCCTTTTGGGCTGCTTCGATAAAATAAAGTTGCAAATCCTCGCGAAGTGAATAAGAAAATCCGCCAACTTCACCCACTGCTTCAGTCACATTCTCAAATTCATCTTTTGCATTAGATACTAGCCATTGCGCCCCATAGCGACTACCAGCTTCTTCATCAGCAGTAAACATCAATACCAGATCGCGGTTTGGCTTTATTCCAAGTTGTTGCCAGGCACGCAGTGTGGCCAGCGTAATTGCGCAGCCACTTTTCATGTCTACTGCTCCTCGACCCCAAACCATGCCATCCTTGATTGCACCACTAAACGGTGGCAATCGCCAATCGCCTACCGCCGGAACAACATCTAAATGACCATGAATAGCCAATGCACCACGATCGCTATTTGTGCCGGGAATTCTTGCTACTACATTTAAACGCCTACTCCGGGATTCATATATCCGACTTTCGATTCCTACTTCATCTAACAAACTCCGCACATATTCCGCAGCAGCTGCCTCACCAGGTCCAGAATCATCGCCATAGTTGGTGGTATCCAATTGAATCAATTGTTGAGTTATTGAAACAACTTCAGGTTCAGCAATTTGACTGAATGTCATGTTATGCGGTGACATGGTTCCATTCCTCTAGGTCTTGTATGTGACGCCAAACCCAATTGTTATCCTTCCCCGACAGTCCGGGTGGCGGAACGGCAGACGCGCTAGCTTGAGGTGCTAGTCCCCGTATAGGGGGTAGGGGTTCAAGTCCCCTCTCGGACACCATTAGATATAAAACCTTACGAATATTAGAGCGAACAAAATTGCAAACCAACCGAAAATTGCTAGATTTGCAATCACAGATAAATTTCTTTTTTCTGGCCAAACTTCAGCAATACTCAACAGGCTCAATGGAACAGTTACCGCCCAAACCACCATGCACCATGGACACAGTGCGCCAATAACGTACAAACTTTGATAGGCAAGCCAAATCACAAAAAGATGTCCAAAAGTTAGCCCTAGGAATAAACCATACTTGAAGTAGTTTGGCAGGGAATTTCGAGAGATGCCAATAAGTCCAAGCGTGATCAACACCGGAAATAGGATTACTCCCAAGATGCTGTTTGCAAATCCAAATACCGAAGCTTGCTCAGTTGTGACAACAGAAGCACATGCAAATATTTCATTTAAACTGCATGAGAGTTTGTAATTAGGATCTTCCAATAGAAAAA
>JBJOHY010000123.1:0-11430 GCA_046047475.1 Actinomycetota bacterium
TGGTAACAAAATTGCGAGTATTTGAAGATCCGGCTGGCGGCGCAGTTTTAACTAGAAACCCAAGCAGATAATGGCTTGCTCTCGCCTAAAATTGCGCGAGAGAGGGAAATAGCCATATGCGAATTCTGGTAGTTGGCTCAGGTGGGCGAGAGCACGCCATCATCCATACCCTGAAAAAAGAACCCAATGAAATTTTTGCTACCGGCAGCAATGCTGGGATTATTAACACCATTGGGCTAGATCATTGTTTTGAAATAGATATTACTAAGCCAAGCGAAGTATTAAAGCTAGCAAAAGAACTTATAGTTGAGTTAGTTGTGATTGGTCCAGAAGCACCACTAGTTGCTGGCGTTGCTGATGAATTAACTGATAGCGGCTTTTTAGTTTTTGGCCCAAGTAAAGCAGCAGCACAAATTGAAGCAAGCAAAGCATTTGCAAAAGAGTTAATGGAAAACCTAGGCATTCCAACTGCTAGATCTTTCACTTGTGAAAATCTGGCTGAAGTTGAGCGGGCAATAACTGAGTTTGGCTCCCCTTATGTGATTAAAGATGATGGTCTTGCAGCTGGCAAGGGAGTAGTAGTAACTGAAGACAAAGCTGAAGCACTTGATCATGCTGCCGCATGTTTTGCGGCTAACTCAAAAGTGGTAGTAGAAGAGTTTTTAAGTGGTGAAGAAGTAAGTGTGTTATGTGTAACCGATAGTAAAACGGTTTATCCGCTTGTTGCTGCGCAAGACTATAAGCGAATTTATGATGGTGATTTAGGACCAAATACCGGTGGCATGGGTGCTTATGCCCCAGTTGCTTGGTTTGATGCGGCGATGCAGCAGCAGGTGGTAACTAATATTGCTGAACCAATAATTCATGAGTTAGCAAACCGCGGAACACCATTTGTTGGGGTGCTTTATTGTGGTCTGATTAATGCTAGAACTGGAATTAAAGTAATTGAATTCAATGCCAGGTTTGGTGATCCAGAGACACAGGTAGTTCTCACTGCACTAACTTCTTCGCTCACTGATCTGCTGCATGCTGCCGCAGCAGGTAACTTAAGTTCAATCGCCCCGCCAACTTTTGCTGGGGCAGCAGTGACGGTGGTGATGGCATCTCATGGATATCCGGAAACTGCCAGATCTGGTGATGAGATTGCGTTAATTGCGAACACCCCCGAACGGGTGATATTCCATGCTGGGACGAAGTTAGACAATGGGGTAGTGAGAACTGCAGGTGGCAGAGTGCTTTCGGTAACTGCAAGCGCCAGTACCGTAAGTGATGCGAGGGCGCTGGCATATCAGGGAATAAGCCAGATTAAGTTTGCTGGAGCACAGCATCGAAGCGATATTGGATTAGGTAAGGGCAATTAATGAGCATTAATGATGTGTTAGCTACCAGATATGCCTCACCTGCCATGGTCGAGATCTGGTCTGCGCCGGGCAAAATAAAACTTGAGCGTAAATTCTGGCTGCAGGTACTGAAAACCCAAGCCAGCGCGGGCTTAACTATCCCCAATGAGGCAATTAATGCTTATGAAGCGCAAATAGAAAATATTGATCTAACTTCGATTGCTAATCGTGAGCGAGCCCTAAAGCATGATGTGAAAGCGCGAATTGAAGAATTTAATGCGCTAGCCGGCTTTGAGTTAATCCATCAGGGCCTTACCTCGCGGGATTTAACTGAGAACATTGAGCAAGCGCAGATTCTTTATTCACTGCAGTTAGTTAAATCTCGGCTAATTGCAGTGCTAAATCAGCTGAGCAACAACGCCCAAGCGCATCGAGAGTTGGCGATGGTTGGCCGAACCCATAACGTGGCCGCGCAGTTAACTACGTTAGGTAAACGTTTTGCCAGCACGATTGAGGAGTTATTAATTGGCTATCAGGCATTAACTGAGCTAATTGATCGCTATCCAGCCAGAGGATTAAAGGGACCGGTTGGTACTAATCAAGATCTAGCTAATTTATTTGAGCAGGATTTAATTGAACTAAAGGAGTTTGAAACTGAGTTAATCCAAAGCCTTGGCTTTAATCAAACACTTACCAGTGTGGGGCAGGTGTATCCAAGAAGTTTGGATTATGAGGTTGGCAGTTTGCTTTATCAAGTATCTGCCCCAATCTCATCTCTTGCCATGACAATTCGATTAATGGCCGGGCAAGAGTTAGTCACGGAAGGCTTCTTACCTGGCCAAGTTGGCTCATCTGCCATGCCGCACAAAATGAACGCACGAAGCTGTGAGCGGATTAATGGTCTGCATCAAGTGCTAAATGGTTATGTTCAGATGCTCGCTGGTATTACTGGTAACCAATGGAATGAAGGCGATGTTTCCTGCAGCGTGGTGCGCCGAGTTGCACTGCCTGGCATCTTCTTTGCGATTGATGGCATTATCGAAACAGTTTTAACTGTGTTAACCGGTTTTAAAGTGTTTGAAACACAAGTAAAAGCCGAACTTGATCGTTATCTGCCGTTTTTATTGACAACCGAGATCATGCTGCTATTAGTAAAGCGCGGCGTAGGTCGAGAAACCGCGCATAAACAAGTGCAGCAGCATGCCCTAGCGGCAGCAGATAACTTAAGAGCAGGGGGCACAAATAACCTATTTGAGTTATTAGTAGCAGATAACTCACTTAACTTAGATCAGGCAACACTTAATGAGTTAGCAGCTGCCAGCGCAACGCAACTTGCGGCAGCATATGCTCAAGTAGATCTGCTGGTTGCCAAAGTTGCAGCAATAGTTAAAACTGATCTAGCTGCGGCAAGTTATCAACCCGGAGCAATTCTTTAATGTTTGATTGGGGATTGCCGAGCGGATATCGCCATATTCATTCGGGCAAAGTAAGGGATCTGTTTCGAACCCCAAATCAAACTTTGCTATTAGTGGCATCAGATCGCATTAGCGCGTTTGATCATGTGCTCGCAAATAATGTGCCAAACAAAGGCAAGATATTAACGGCAATTAGCCTGTTTTGGTTTGATCGAATTGATCTGCCAAACCAGTTAATCTCAACTCAAGTGCCAGATTCAGTTGCTGGCCGGGCGATAGAAGTTAAAAAGCTCAGCATGATTCCAGTTGAGTGTGTGGTGCGAAAGTATTTAACTGGCTCAGCTTGGCTGGCTTATCAAGAAAGTGGCGAAGTTTGCGGCATTAAGTTGCCCAGTGGTTTAACTAATGGTGCCGAGCTGGCTGAGCCAATTTTCACCCCAGCCACCAAAGCCGCCATGGGCGAGCATGATGAAAACATCAGTTATGAGCAATTAGTTGAGATTATTGGTAGCAAATTAGCCCAGCAGTTAAAGGATGCATCGATTAGTGTTTTTAATCAGGCTACCAAAATCGCTGAAAAAGCTGGTCTTACATTAATTGATACTAAGTTTGAGATTGGCTTGGACGAATCAGGGGTGTTAACCCTGGCAGATGAAGTGCTAACGCCAGATTCCAGCAGGTATTGCAATACTGATGAATTATCGCCAGGCAAATTGGCACCATCATTTGACAAGCAGTTAGTGCGAGATTGGTTGCTAGCAAATTGGGATAAAGACAGCGGAATTGCCCCACCAAAACTGCCGAAAGAGATAGTTGAGTTAACCGCTAAGCGTTATCAAGAAGTGCTGGATCGCTTGACTGCTACCTCTTAGGACTGCCACTTCATCCGTTGGTAATTGCGATTTATCACAAAACCTAATCGCTGATAGAACGGCACCACCCATTCATCGGCCCAATTGAACCAAATCTGATCTATGCCGCGCTGATGCATTTGATTAATTGCGTTTTCAACCAACAAACTGCCTAAGCCATACTTTCTAAATTCTTCAGCTACGCCAATTGGACCAAACCAACCTTGGTTCCATACCGCAAAACCAGCGTAGTTTTGATCTACCGTGATTACGGCTAACTCAGTTGGATCTTGATTTAGTTTGGCAAGCGCAACATCTGCCCAATCCCCTGGAAATGCGGCTGACGCAAATTCCGTAAGTTTTGCCGGATCGATCTCAGTTGCAAACGCAATATTTGGGGCATGTTCTAAGTTGATCTCAGCATTAATTTCTCGACTCATGCTGTGTGCTTTGGCTTCCGGGTTAAATCCGTTCTTAAGAAAGAACTCAACTGCCGTTGGATAATTGTCTAAATCAATTCCGGGAAATGCTGCCGCTGGGGCAGAACCGGTTCGGCCACTGAGCAGAATTTCAGCAACAGCAAGATTCGATATTGCACGCTGCAGCAGCTTGCTACCAATACCTTGTCGTTGCTGAGCTGGATTAACTGCAACTGCCGTTAAATAACCTAAATCTGGCTCTAGTCCCAGTCCCGGAGCTGGCAGATTTCGCTGGTACGCAATTACAACTCCGACAATTTGGTCAGCTACCGCAACATAACTTGAGTGTTTAAGTTTTGGGATACCGGTTACATCACTAAAAAACAATGAATTAAATCGCTCTTGCGTCATTGGATGGGCAACTAATGTCTGATTCCATAAGGTCACAACTTCTGAAACATCAGTTGAACTAAGTGGGCGAATCTCGACTTGGTCAGCCATACGCGCTATCCTAATTTGAATGGTGAGCGAGATGAAACTCAAAGTGCTGGTAACTGGATCAGCCGGATTGTTGGGCGGCGCAATTTGCGACTTATTAACTGCAACTGAGGTGCCATTTCAGACATTAGATCTAAACCCAAAAAGCCACCCTGGCTCAGCAAATCACTTTATTGGCCTTGCCACCGATCAGCAGCTGCTAACCCAGGCAATGGCAGGGGTTAATGCGGTAATTCATCTTGCCGCGATTCGAAATCCTAACTACGGCACACCAGTTGCCGTGTTTAGTAATGCGCTAGCTACTTTCACAGTGCTTGATGCGGCATCAAGTGCTGGGGTTAATCGAGCAGTGATTGCATCAAGCTTCTCCGCTACTGGCTTGCCATTTGGTGATAAACCAATTGAGTTAAAAGATCTGCCAATTGATGAGAGTTTTGTAAATCAGGTCTCCGATCCTTATGCGCTTTCAAAAAATATTGATGAGCTGACCGCTAAATACATGACAGATAGATTTGGGATGCGGGTTGTTGCAATTAGATATCCATATATTGGCGACCACATTGAGTTGTTACCAAAGCGCTTTGAGCAAATTGCAGCTGATTCTTCGTTTGGGAAAAAAGAACTTTGGACTTATATCGACACTAGAGATGCGGCTTATGTGGCAGTAGACAGTGTGCTAAACGACGATCTGGCTGCTGGAAATTATTTTGTTTCGGCCAGCAACCTGCTTGGACCAATTCCAGCAGCAGAGTTAGTTAAGCAGCATTACCCAGCTGCGAAGTTAGCTGCTGGACATGGCAGATTTGATTCGTTGGTCGATTTCAGCAAAGCTACGGCTGGACTTAGATTTCAACCGCAGCATAATTTTCCTAATGAGCCAATATGAGTAAAGTGGAGTTGTTCTACCAAATAGATGCCATTGTTGGTGAAGGTGCATATTGGGATTGGCGCGAACAAGAACTGCTAATGGTTGACATTATTGGTGGTCGAGTAATCAAGCTCTCACCTAATGGAGATTTAATTAAAGAATTTCAGCTAGGAAATCATGTTGGAGCCGTGATTGGGATTGAGAACTCAGTTGATTATTTATTAGTTGAGCAGCGTGGCTTGTCACTACTTAAGCCAACAGGTGTGCGAACTGAGATCTTGAAGTTGATTCAATCAGATGAGCGAAAACGCTTTAATGATGCAAAAGCAGATCCGTCTGGACGCCTTTGGTCTGGCGTTATGGGATATGAAAAACATCCTGGTGATGGTGCGCTGTATTCGTATCAAGCGCATGGCTTAATGCATCAGATGATCACTGATTTAACCGTGCCAAACGGGATGGATTGGACTAACGATGGCAAAACTATGTATTTCATTGACTCGCCAACTAGAACCGTTGGAGTTTATGACTTTAATTTAGAAACTGCCGAGATCTCGCTGCGAAAGAAATTAGAGATTCCAGTTCCCGGCCATCCAGATGGCATGACGTTAGATGCAGAAGATAACTTATGGATTGCCCTTTGGGATGGCAGCTCAGTAATTAAGTTGTCGCCAGATGGCAAATTACTCGATCAGATTAAGTTACCCGTATCTCGCGTTACAACATGTGCATTTGGTGGTAAAGATCTATCCACCCTTTATATAACTTCAGCGAGTTTAGAGGTTGATGAAGATTTAGCCGGCAGTGTTTTTACTTATCAAACTGACACCAAAGGAAAAAAAGCAAACCTATTTAAGCTCTAAGGCTTAATAATTGATCCATCAGCTCGTCTAATCTCCGGCCATGCGCCGTTGTATTTGTGATCTGGTAGCGGATACTTTTTGGCAGCGACTAAATCAATATCTACCCCAAAGCCAGGCTTGTCATTTACTTTCAGCACGCCATCAGTTGGTGTTGGCGCACCAGGAAATACTTCTAACACCTCTTCATTAGGTAGATAAATTTCCTGAATACCAAAATTAACTGCTGCAATTCCCAAGTGCAGATGTGCGGCATGTCCAACTGGCGAAACATCACCTGGACCATGCCAGGCAGTTTTAACCCCATAAACTTCGGCAAAGTGAGTTAACTTAAGTGCATTTGTGATGCCACCAATTTGTGAGACATGACAGCGAATGTAATCAATTAATCGGCTTTGAATCAGTGGAAGATATTCGCTTGAATGCGTAAATAATTCACCGATGGCAATTGGGGTAGAAGTTTGTGATCGAAGCTGTGCCAGATAGCCAGTGTCATCAGGCGAGACTGGATCTTCTAAATAAAACAAGTTATATGGCTCAAGTTGTTTAGCTAAATTAATTGCTGAATTAGGCGATACTCGCTCGTGCACGTCATGAATATAGTTAAAGTCTTCCGATAGGTTTTCCCGTAGATACCTAAATAATTTGGGCACTGCTTTTAGATAAGCAGCTTCATCCCATCGAACCGATTGATCAGCAAGTCGATAACTTTGTGATGGCTGCTTGCCAAACTGAGTATCGTTGGTTTTTCCAACACCATAGCTAGCATTGTTGGTTAACGCAGGTTGAACGCGAAAATTCTTAAATCCGTTTTTGCTTAACGCAGTAATGTTTGCTGCAATCTCTGTTTCATCGGCACCATTTACATGAACATAAGTTGCCAGCTCATCTCTTACTGCACCACCGAATAATTGATATGCCGGCAGATTTGCAACTTTGCCCTTGATGTCCCAAAGTGCTTGATCAACCCCAGCTAACGCATTGTTCAGCACGGCACCACCGCGCCAATATCCAGATAAATACAAGGCATTATGAATATCAGTGATATTTGCTGGATCTCGCCCAATCAGCAGCGGCTTTAGATATTGCTCAATCTCAGTTACCACCGTGAGCGGGCGCTGGGTGAAGGTGGCGCAGCCCAGGCCATAAAGGCCATCAGTATCCGTGAGGACTTTGACCACAACCAGGCGGATTCCAGCTGGGGCCGTCACAATTGCCTGGATGTCAGAAATTTTCATCAGGGGCTAAAAATAGTGCAAAAATCTCTTGCAATCTAGGGGCCCGAGTGCGAAACTTCCTTTCATGACCTTGGTGGACCTAACCGCCCTCGTGACCGAGCAGGCTGGAACTAAGTACCAGAACCTGCATTCCATGTCCGTTGATGAGTTGGCTCATGCGATGAACGAGAACGACCAAGGGGTAGCAACTGCGGTTAATCGGGAACTTAAAACCATCGTTTCCGCAATTGAACAGATCGTGCCTCGGATGAAACTAGGTGGCAGATTGATTTATATCGGCGCTGGCACTTCTGGCCGATTAGGAGTGCTAGATGCATCTGAATGTCCACCAACCTTTAATGCATCACCAAATCAAGTAATTGGAATTATTGCTGGCGGTGATGGTGCGCTCCGCACTTCAGTTGAAGGCGCCGAAGATAGCGCGGAGATGGCAGTGGCAGCGCTAGAGAAATTAGATATCTCAGCTGCCGATACTGTGGTTGGCATTGCTGCAAGTGGACGCACGCCATATGTAATTGCTGCGATGGATTATGCGAGAAGTAGAGGTGCGTTAGCAGTCGGTTTAGCTTGCAATAAAGGAACTGAGCTTGGTCGCCGAGCTGATATCGGCATTGAAATTGATTGTGGACCAGAGTTGCTTGCTGGCTCTACTCGAATGAAATCAGGCACTGCCACCAAAATGGTGCTCAACATGATCTCAACTATTGCAATGGTTCGACTGGGCAAGGTTTATAAGAACTACATGGTTGATGTGCAGAATTCAAACATCAAACTACAAACCAGAAGCGTGAACATGATCTGCTCAATTCTTAATGTTGATGCTGATACTGCGCTAACTGCACTGAATGCCGCAAATGGCAGTGTTCGCAAAGCGCTGGTGATGTTAGCTAATGATGTTTCACTGGCTAAAGCTGAAGAGATGTTAACTAGTACTTCGAATGATCTAACTTATCTACTGAACGGACATGCACATGGCTGATACCGGTCAAGTAGTGGCAATGCCAAATTTGGATCCAATTATTTCAATTAGGTCCAGTTACAAAGGTTTTTCACCACCAGAGAAGCGTTGTGCTGATTTAATCCTGCACTCTGCACAAGCGGTAACGCAGATGTCAATTACAGATTTTGCGCTGAGAGCAGACACCTCAGAAGCAACGGTAGTTCGATTTTGTAAGAAGCTCGGATTTGCTGGTTATCCAAAACTTAGAATTGCGCTAGCAACCAACGTTGGATTTCGTGCCGGAATCACGATTAATGATGAAAACGAAATCGAGCTCGGCATCTCACCTGAAGATTCCACCAGTGAAATCATCAGCAAGGTTGGCTCCTCGGCTGGCATGACCATTGCGATGACTTCACAGTTAGTCAGCTCTGAAATATTAGATTCGCTAACCGAAGCACTGTATGAAGCTAGAACTATTGGCGCATTTGGTGCTGGCGCAAGTTCACTAGTCGCTGCAGATATCAGCTACAAATTTAACCGACTAGGCCATGGCTGTGTGCATTGGTCAGATCATCACGCTGCACTGACTTCAATTTCTACGTTGAGCAAAGGTGATGTTTTGTTCCTTATTTCCCATTCGGGTAATACGCCGGAAACTATTGCGGTCGCAACTGAGTTTAAGAATCGTGGTGTATCAATTGCTGTGATAACTAATTCACCGAGAAGTGGATTAGCACAGCTAGCGGACTTTTTATTTTTAACGCAAGCGGAACGAAATGTGGTTCGAGTTGGTGCCACCGTCAGCCGCATTGCACAACTGCTGATTGTGGACTGTATTGCAATCGCAGCCGCCAGGCGCTCATGGGAGATTTCCCGTGCTGCGCTTACCGATGCCTCAGCAGCTATTGAGAGGCAGATCAACTACAAGGATTGGCTCTATGAAGGGTCAATTGCTTCCGCCACCGAGTCATTGGGGGGTTGAAACCAATGAAATCTGGAAGCAGTATCGAAACAAGGGAGAATGCCATGCGGAAACCCGCACTAACTGGTTACAAGAGAGTTCTAGCTCTTGTAGTCGCAGCTGTAATTGGTATTACTGGTGCCATCATTGCACCAGCAAATGCCAAGACAGTAAAACTTACATTCTGGAGCTGGCGCGTAGAAGACAAAGCGTTCTACGAGCAAGTCATCTCCGATTTCCGTGCTGCTAACCCAGCACACCGCAACATTGAAATTACCTTCCAGGCTTATCCAAATGCTGAATATGCAACTATCTTGTCTTCAGCAATGGCTGCCGGTAAAGGTCCAGACATTGTTCACGCCCGTGCCTATGGTGCGCTTGACCAACTAATTGTTCCTGGCTACTTAAGTCCGATTAAGACCAGAGAAGTTAAGGGACTGAAGTCATTTGACAAGACAATTGTCAATTCAATGCGTGGCTTTACCGATAAGCGACTATTTGGTGTGCCATTCGCAACGCAGAACTTAGGTATCTTTGCTAACAAAGACCTACTTCGCCGAGCTGGTATCACGCGTGATCCACGCACCTATGGTGAGTTTATGGATAATCTGGATAAACTGCAGAAAGCTGGAATCCAGCCACTAGCTAATGGTGGATCAACTCACATGGAACAGATGTGGGGTGTAATCGCGCCAACGTTCTATGGTGGAACTGAATACTACGATGCAGTGGTAAAGGGAACTAAGAAGTTCACTGACCCAGCATTTGTTCGTTCCTTAACTGAAATTGAGAAGCTGTTCAAATATATGCCACCAAATGCAACAGCTGTGTCATATGACTCTTCTCGTCAGTTGTTCTACTCAGGACGTGCTGCCTACTTCTTGGGTGGCATTTTCGAGTTGGCATACTTTAAGAACAACAACTCCAAGTTGAATGTTGATTTCTTTGGAATGCCTCCACTAACTGCTGGCGGAAAGACCTATGTTTCATCATGGGCTGACGGTGGCTTCGCAGTAAATGCCAAGACTCCTAACCGAAAAGAAGCAATGCTGTTCATTAACTATGTTGCTTCAAAGAAGTTTGGTCAGGCATTCTCTGACACAGTTAAGCAGTTCTCAACTGTTCCAGGTGTAACCATCTTGGATCAGCAACTGTGGAAAGCACAGCGTGCAACACGTGCTGGCGGTACGCCATACATCATGTTGGTTGGATTCCGTTACAAGAACCCAACTGGTTCTGCAATTCTGCAGACCGGCTTGCCAAACATGCTAAATGGTTCAAAGACCGCAGCTCAGGTTGCCAACGACGTGCAACAGGGCATCGCTTCTTGGTACGACCCACAGAAGTAATTCCCTTATAACGAGCCAATGATCCTGGCTGGAGGTAAATCCTCCAGCCAGGATTTGGCAGACAGGAAATTTGTGAAACAAAAACAAGCACCAATCACCAAATACCAACGCCCATGGGTGTTTGCGTTTTTGATGCCAGCAATGGTGCTAACCGTAATTTTCACCACGTTGCCAGCGGTGACCTTACTTAGTTACAGTCTTTTCGAATGGGAAAGCTTTAAGCGGCTTGGCTTTGCTGGATTTGATAATTTTTCAAGATTAAATGGTTTTCCATGGCGTGAACAATTCATTGATGCTTTCTTTAATAACGTCTTGGTGTTTGTTGCGCTAATTATTCTGCAAACTGGCTTAGGCCTGTTTTTAGCGCTTGCGATTTATCGATTAAAGCGCGGAAAGCGCTTCTTCCAAGCTGTAATCTTCTTACCAGTAATCCTGTCGCTGGTAATTGTTGGCTTTATGTGGAAGCTTTTCCTAGATCCGCTATTTGGTCCAATCAACGTATTTTTGATGAACAATGACCTAATGGGATTAGCCAAGCCATGGCTGGGAGATCCGAATTTGGCATTACCAGTTTTGATCCTAATTGGCCTTTGGCGCTGGGTAGGTTTTCCAGCGATTGTTTTCTTAGCTGGGATGAACTCAGTTAATGATGAATATTTGGAAGCAGCTCGAATTGATGGTGCAACCG
>JBJOHY010000124.1:0-22315 GCA_046047475.1 Actinomycetota bacterium
GATGAAAAATCAAACTATGAGCGAATGAAGTTGAAGGTTAATGAAGAGCTCAAGCAGCACTTCCGACCAGAATTCCTAAACCGAATCGATGACATCGTGGTCTTCCACCAGTTAACTGAGACTGAAATTGTTAGCATCGTTGATTTGATGTTGGCAAAAGTTGATGAGCGACTCAAGGATAAGGACATGGGTCTGGAGTTAACACCGGCGGCAAAGTCATTGCTGGCCAAGAAGGGCTACGACCCACTGCTTGGAGCGCGACCACTGCGTCGAACAGTTCAACGTGAAATTGAAGATGTGCTTAGTGAAAAGATCTTGTTCAGCGAACTTGTACCAGGACAGTTAGTTGTTGTTGATGTAACTGGTGAAGGCGATGAAGCAAACTTCACATTCACTGGAACTGCAAAAGGTACGCTGCCAGACGTGCCCCCAGTAGAGCCAGCTGGCACTTCTGCGGAATAATTAAGACACTTACAAATCCCCAACTTGGATCCGAAGTTGGGGATTTGTTATTTCTCCAATTTATCTAATTCAGAAACTGCCGCTGCCAAATCTTCTACTTGGTGCAGCTTCAGTTTGCTGCTGTAACTTGTTCCGCTTGGCACGATCGCATGTTGAATGCCTAGTCGCTCAGCTTCAGCAAGACGACGATTGATATTGGTGGCACGTCTAATTTCACCAGTGAGGCCAATTTCACCAATGGCAATAACATCCGGACTAATTGGTTTTTCCTTTGCCGCACTGGCGATGCTTAACGCGATTGCTAAATCAGCTGCCGGCTCCACAATCTTAAGTCCACCGACGGTTGCAACGTAACAATCATCTTTAGCGACCTTGATGCCAGCTTTGCGCTCAAGCACCGCTAGCACCATCGATACCCGTGATGAATCAACTCCACTAGTTGCTCGTCTTGGTGAAACTAAGGCTGAAGTAGCAACTAGTGCCTGCAGCTCGGTTATCAGTGGTCGCTGACCTTCCATGCTTACGGTTAAACAGGTGCCAGCGATTGGCAGCTTCCGTGCGGTTCGAAACAATTCACTTGGATCAGTAACTTCAACTAAGCCAGATTCAGCTAAATCGAAACAGCCAATTTCATCTGTTGCACCGTATCGATTCTTGACAGAACGCAATATTCGCAAACTGGTATGTCGATCACCATCAAAATTAAGCACCACATCCACAATGTGTTCTAACATTCTTGGACCAGCTATCGTGCCTTCTTTAGTTACATGTCCAACTAAGACAATTGCGGTTTGGGATTTTTTGGCAGCTGCGATCAATGCGGCGGCAGACTCTCTAACCTGGGCAACGCCGCCAGCAGCACCATCAAGCTCACTAGAGGAAATTGTTTGGATTGAATCTACGATTACTAATTTTGGCTGGTGGTGATCAATCAATCCTAAGATTGTGGCCAAATCAGTTTCAGCTGCTAAATACAACTTATCACTTACCGCACTAATTCGCTCTGCTCTAAGTTTTACCTGAGCCGCTGACTCTTCAGCTGAGATATAAAGGGAATCACTAACTGACTTTGCCCATGCCGCGGCAACTTCCAGCAACAGAGTTGACTTTCCAATACCAGGTTCGCCAGCAAGCAAAATAACCGATCCCGGAACAATTCCACCACCGAGAACGCGATCCAATTCAGCAATGTTGGTTGAGGTTTTGTTCGCTTCCATTATTTGGGTGTCGGTAATGGGAACGGCAAAATTAGTTAATTTAACCGGTTGGGTGCTGCCAACTGCCCGGCCTGCTTCAGTGAGCGTTGACCAAGCTTGACATTCGCCGCAGCGGCCAACCCATTTAGCAGATTCCCAGCCGCATTCAGTGCACCGATAAAGAGATTTTGGTTTTGCCACAGGCGCAGACTACTTGCGCTCCCAGACAGCGGTAGCTGGGTGAAGCGGGATTAACTTACGCCCCTTGCTATCGCGAACTGACTCAATTGCCGCCTCATGTGCTTTGCAATGCTCAACCAAAATCTCATAAGCCATTGGACTCATTAATTTGATCAGGGTATATCGCTCGGAGACGTAAACTGGTTCAGCTGCATTATGCGCTTCTGGATTGCTAGAGCAATACCAATTAAGTTCAACGCCACCTTCGCCCCAACTGCGTCGATCATATTCAGTTATTAGCACGACTAATTGTTCAGTTTTATCTTCAAATTTGCGTCGTTCATAATCACGTCTAATTGGTAGCTGCCAACAAACTTCAGGTTTTAGATCAGCTGGTTGCTCGCCAATTCGATTTGCTAGCCGATGAAATGCGCAACCATCGCCACCTGCGAAACCAGGTCGGTTTAGAAAGATACACGCGCCGTCGACAACTCTAGTTTTGTCGGCACCATCTTCTTTCTCCGTCCACCCTTTTTTAATTCCAACTTGACGATGTTGCCAATCTTCGTCAGTTAACTTAGCTACCCATTTCTTAACGTTTCGCTGATCAGCTTTTTCGGAGAAGTGGGCACCATGGGTGCAGCAACCATCATTTGGCCGCCCTTTTTCAATTCCTTTGCAACCGCGACCATAGATGCAGTTCCATTTTGAGGTCAACCAAGTTAGATCTATTCGGTAGATCTGCAACGGCTCATCGGGGTCTTGGAATTCCACCCAGTGCCTTGGCGCGGTAAGCGAAGTTTCTTTCATGGGGATTAGCCTAGACAAGGAGTACCGTCTGCTCATGCGCCTGGGTGTATTAGACATTGGAAGCAACACAGTTCACTTGCTGGTCTGTGATGTTGCACCTGGCTCTGCGCCGCTGCCAGCATTTTCCATCAAAGAGCCACTTGGACTAATTGGACATTTAACGCCAGCTGGATCATTCGATGCCAGGATGAGCAATCAGCTCACCGAAGTGATTACTGAGCTACTCGCGTCGGCAAAATCAAATGGGTGTCGGGAGATATTGGCATTTGCCACCAGTGCGATTCGCGAAGCAAGCAATGGTCAAGCAGTGCTTGATGAAGTAATTCGAAAAACCAAACAAGAGATTTCAGTGCTATCTGGCCCAGATGAAGCCAGATTAACTTTTTTAGCGACTCGTCGTTGGTTTGGTTGGTCAAGCGGCACGCTACTTAACTTGGATATTGGTGGCGGTTCGTTTGAGTTAGCAATTGGCAGTGGTGAGTTGCCAGACGCAGCAATTTCACTGCCACTTGGTGCTGGCCGACTAACTAAAGACTTTCAGTTAAGTGATCCACCAACTTCAAAACAAGTAAAGCAACTTAACGATTACATCTATGCCGAGATTGAGAACATCATTGATCAAATCACAACAGATGATGGCGCAGATCACGTGGTGGGTACCAGCAAGACCTTTCGGTCGTTAGCCAGAATTGCCGGTGCGGCACCCAGCGCTGCTGGACCTTATGTGAAGCGAGTTTTGCCGGCGGCGAAACTAATGGATTTTGCTGATCAAGTAACGGAGATGACCGTGCAGCAACGTACTTCACTGCCTGGCGTGAGCAAAGCAAGAGCACCGCAACTGGCTGCTGGTGCACTAGTTGCGGCAGCAGCGGTAGATTTGCTCGATATAGCAGAAATTGAGATCAGTCCGTGGGCGTTACGAGAAGGAATATTGTTGCGTCAGATTGATTCATTAAGTTAATGGAGGGGTTGTGCAGCAGGTAGTAGTAATTGGCGTAGGTGCAATGGGCACTGCGTTGATTGCTGCCGCTAAAGCAAAGCTGCCTCAACTAAATATTTCAGTGCAAGATAAAGCTACTGAAAAGGTTGATCATGCTATTTCAGAACTTGGTGTAGGTAAAGCTGATGAAGCTGCACTTGCTGCTGCGGATTTAATTGTGCTCGCCGTTAAACCACAAGATGTATCAAAAGTTTTAGCTGAGCTAAAGCCAGCACTTTCTAACAAACAAACTTTGCTTTCGATTGCTGCCGGGGTTACGTTAACTAAGTTGGCGGCGCAAACTGAAGCAACCGTAGTTAGATGCATGCCGAACACACCAGCAATGGTTGGTCGAGGATTTAGCACGTTATCTGTGTTAGCAGATACCGATCAAATTCATTTAACCCGAGCAACCCAATTTTTAGCAGCGGCAGGACAAGTTTTAGTAATTCCAGAATCACTGCAAGACAGCTTCACTGCAATACATGGCTCGGGTCCCGCTTATGTTTTCTTATTGATTGAAGCAATGATTGCTGCAGCAGTAGCCGAAGGAATTGCCGAAGCCGAGGCAACTGCAGCCGTGATTCAAACCGTGCTTGGCGCAGCAGAGTTAATCGCTCAAACTCAGGAATCAGCCAGCACGCTCCGAGAGCGGGTTACCTCACCAGGTGGCACCACCGCGGCAGCACTTGCGGTGTTTGAGCAGGCAGGATTTCAGCAAATAGTTGCTGCTGCGGTATCGGCGGCTAAACGTCGAGCAGCCCAGTTGGGGTAGCAACCCCAAGCTGCTACTGCCTTTAGTAGCATTCGGCACTCAAGTCCAACCCAAGAGGTGAACCGTGGGATCAGTTATCAAAAAGCGCCGCAAGCGAATGGCGAAGAAGAAGCATCGCAAGCTGCTGCGCAAGACCCGGGTTCAGCGACGTAATAAGAAGTAATTGCTGTGCCTCGGGTGCAGTTAATTACTAAACCCAATTGTCATCTGTGCGACGATGCCCGAAATGTGGTGGCGCAAGTGTGCTCACAGTTGGGCGAAGAGTTTGAAGAATTACTGATTACTGAAAATCCAAAGTTAGCCGCAATTCATGCGGAATATGTCCCAGTTGTCTTAGTTGATGGCAACGAGGTTGCCGTCTGGCAGGTAGTGCCGCAATCTCTAATTTCCGCTCTCACTAAGTAAAACTTGTGAGGGATTTTGTTTTTTTGCGCTGAGTAATTACCTTTATCCCTGAAACCCCCGATCTCAGGAGCCATCTTGGCGCAACCGCGCACGTCTGGTCTGCCAGCCGCCACTGTTGAACGCTTGCCAGTTTATCTGCGCGCTTTAACTGAAATGAAGGCTCGCGGCGTAGAAGGCGTTTCCTCAGAAGAATTAGCAGATGCAGTTAATGTTACAAGTGCACAACTTCGTAAAGATCTGTCATATTTAGGTGGCCATGGCACCCGCGGCGTTGGCTATGACGTGACTGTGTTGATTCAGACTCTAGCCAGCACGCTCGGAGTAGATAAGCAGTGGCCGTTAGTAATTGTTGGCGCTGGCAATCTAGGAATGTCGCTTGCTAAGTATGCTGGCTTTGCTAATCGAGGATTCAAAATTGCTGCAATTTTTGATGCGGCACCAGAAGTAATTGGCAAAGTTGTTGAAATCTCTGATGGTCAGAAAGTATTCATAAAAGATGTAGCGTCATTAGCTACCTTCACGCGACAAAATAACATTCAGATCGCCGTGATAACCACGCCAGTCGCTGCAGCCCAAAGTGTTTGTGACACTTTGGTCAATGCTGGAATTTATTCAATTATGACTTTCGCTCCAGTAACTCTAAATGTTCCAAGCGGGGTTGATGTGAGGCACATAGATCTTGCGAGTGAATTACAAATTTTGACGTTTCATGAACAAACCAAAGCAAATGAGGTAATCGCCATATGACATCCCCAAAATCCGCTGGTCGGATTTCCTTCATCGCCCTGCCAGATTGCGATCTGAAAGTGTTAACTGTTGCGGCAGTTGATGCAATTAAGGACGCCGACAGTGTGATTGTTGATCCTTCACTTACTGAAGTGGTAGCTCAGCTGGCTCCCGTATTAGAAGTAACTGGTGATCAAACGACTGATTTAGCCAAGGCAGCCATTGCTGCTGCTAAAGAAGGAAAAGAAGTAGTTCGAGTTTTCTTTGGTGATGGTATTTTGCGAGGCTCATTGGCTGAAGAATTACCTTTAGTTACTAAAGCTCAACTTGAGTTTGAAATATTTCCAACTATTCCTGTTGATTTTGCCGTAGGTTTTTATGCCGGCGCGATGTTCGACACAGCAAAATCTGATGGCATTCATTTATTGGACGCCAAAGATTCGTATGAATTAGGCAATTACACTGGCAGCAAGACGACGCTGATCTTGCGCGGCACGACAAATGAGATTGGTCGCTTTGCGAGTGACTTGATTTCCGCTGGCCGCGATGGTGCAACGCCCATGGTGTTGGTGCAAAATGCCATGACGCTGGATCAGCGCAGTTATCGGATGCAGTTAAGTGATGCAGTTGACCAGATTAAAGCGCATAAACTTCAGGGCCCAGCACATGCGGTTATCGCTGAAGCCGCCGGGCAGGCAGATAAATATTCTTGGTTTGAAACAAAATCCCTCTTTGGCTGGAAAGTCTTGCTCCCAAAAACCAAGGAATTCTCAGTTGATGTGCCTGCGCTGCTAGGAAAAGCAGGTGCAACCTGCACCGAAGTGCCGACGTTAAGTGTGGAACCACCGCGAGCACCACAGCAAATGGAGAAGGCAGTTCATGGCATCGTCTCTGGTAGATATCAATGGATAGTTTTCACTAGCCCTCATGCGGTGAAAGCAATCAAAATTCGACTAGATGAATATGGTCTAGATGCACGAGCATTTTCTGGCATTCGAATTGGTGCAGTAGGTGCCGATACCGTAGCGATTCTAAAAGAAATCGGAATTAATCCTGATCTAATCTCACCAGATGACACAAATGCTGGTTTGGCTAACTTGTGGCCGGTATTCGATCAATTCCAAGATCCAATGAATCGAGTTCTGATCCCACGGGCTGATGTGGCGGTGGAATCACTTTCCAGCACCTTAAATTCATTGGGCTGGGAAGTTGAAGAAATTACTGCTTTCCGAACCGTTCGAGCCGCGCCGCCAGCACCAGCGATTAGAGATGCCATCAAGAGTGGTGGATTTGATGCGGTGTTGTTTAGCTCTGCTAGCACCGTAAGAAATCTGGTCGGTATTGCTGGTAAACCGCACCCAACCACCGTAATTGCTTGCATTGGCGAACAAACCGCGCAAGCAGCCCAGGAGATGGGCTTAACGGTTGATGTGTTACCGGAAGATACGACACTCCCTGCAACAATTGCTGCGTTAATTGCGCACGGTGAAAAACTTAGACTGGCAGCAATTGAAAATGGTGAAGTTGTTTGGCGACCATCAGTTAAGCGACTTACTCGCAAGCGAAGCTAAATGAGTCAAGTCACTTTAGTTCACTTAGTTCGTCATGGTGAAGTGTTTAATCCGCAGAAGATTCTGTATGGTCGATTGCCGGGCTATCACTTGTCTGATCGTGGCGTTGCGATGGCTGATTTAGTGGCAGAGTTTTTTCGAGATGCTGATGTAACACAATTAATTTCTTCGCCAATGGAGCGCGCCATTCAAACAGCAGAACCAATTGGCCGAATCAAGAACCTTGCCATCACGCAAGATCAGAACTTGCTTGAGGCGACAAATGTTTTTGAAGGTAAACGGGTAGCAATTGGTGATGGGGCGTTAAGGTCACCGAAAGCCTGGCGGCATCTGTGGAATCCATTTCGGCCATCTTGGGGCGAGCCTTATCAAGAGATTTTTACCCGAATGAAAGCTGCGGTCGACGCAGCTCGCATTAAGGCTGCCGGACATGAGGCGGTAATGGTCAGCCATCAATTACCGATTTGGATTGCGCGATTGGGTTATGAAAACCGAAGGTTCGTGCATAACCCAACTCATCGTGAGTGCAATTTAGCTTCAGTGACTACACTTAAATTTCATGACGAGAAGTTGGTGGCGATCACCTATCAAGAGCCAGCAGCGGCACTCTATAAAGAGTCCACAGGTGGGGTTGGTGCGTAACTTTTTCGCGGTATTTCTGATGTCATCATTACTCTTTGGCTGCACAACTGCAGCCAGTAATAACACAGCTTTTGTTTCTGGCGATGGCACCACCACGGTCTTGCCCAGTGATCAACGTGGTGAGCCGCTGGAAATCAGCGGAATCACATTAACTGGTGACCAGTTATCTACTTCAGAATTTTTGGGAAAAAATGTAGTGGTGAATGTTTGGGCATCATGGTGTGCACCATGCCGGCAAGAAGCACCAGAGCTTAAGTCGTTTCAGATAGAGAATCCCGAAGTCCAATTAGTTGGCATTAATACCCGAGACAATAACCCAGCAGCAAAAGCATTTGAAGAGTTTTTTGGAATCACTTATCCATCGATTGTAGATCCAGATGGTTCAAAGCAATTGATATTCCGTGACTCATTACCTATGAGCGCAATTCCGACAACAATCGTGCTGGATAAATCCGGCAGACCAAGCGCTCGAATTCTGGGTGCAGTTACTAGATCTTTACTCTTTCAAGTTGTTGATGAAGTAAACAATGGGTGAAGTAGTTGTTAGTGGCTTTTTACCACTGGCCATTTTGGTTGCTGCTCTAGCTGGTTTAGTTTCATTTTTGAGTCCATGCGTGCTACCGCTAATTCCAGGGTATTTGGCGGTATTGGGCAATAGTGCCGTTAAGCGAAATCCAGTAATTCCAACCTTGGTTTTTGTGTTTTCGTTTACTGCAGTATTTGCCTCGTTTGGTTTAGCATTTGGTCAACTTGGAAGTTATCTTGTTGAGTATCAGAATACGATAAATCTAGTTTTTGGCATACTACTAATTTTGCTCGGTTTGATTTTTGCAGGTTTTGGCAAAGTTGCGCAGTGGCAGTTCAAATTGCCGATTCAGACCGCAACATCGACCCAACCAGTTTTGCTTGGTTTGGTGTTTGCAGTTGGTTGGACGCCGTGCATTGGTCCAACATTGGCTGCGGTACAAACCTTGGCACTAACTGAAGCTACTGCGATTAAAGGTGCTGTTCTCTCAATTAGTTATGGTTTGGGATTGGGAATTCCCTTTATCTTGCTTTCGCTTTTGGCCGCTAGATCTATCCAAATTACTAAGTTCCTTCGAACTAAACAGCGCTGGTTCATTGTCAGCGGCAGTAGTTTTTTGATCTTGCTTGGTGTGTTATTGATCACGGGCCTGTGGAGTGATCTGATGATTTGGCTGCAGCAACAGTATTCCTCCTTTACGGTTCCGCTATGAGTGAGACTTTCGCCTTAACTCCGCTTGAATTTGGTAGGTTTTTCTGGCGACAACTCACTAGCATGCGAACTGCGCTGTTATTGCTGTTGTTATTGGTCGTGGTTTCGGTTCCTGGTTCTGTTTTACCACAACAAAATACTGATGCTTTTGGGGTCAGTCAGTGGATTGAAGATTCGCCTACGCTGGGAAATATTCTGCTCACTCTTGGCTTCTTTAATGTTTTTAGTTCAATCTGGTTTTCGGCAGTTTACCTACTTTTGCTGATTTCATTGACTGGCTGCATTCTGCCTAGATCAATTAAGCATTATCGAGCAACTAGAACGCAACCACCACCAGCACCAGCAAATTTTGAGCGATTGACCATGCATGATTCAATGCAAACGAAACTGCCTACGAATGAAGTGCTACAAGTGGTAGCAACTGGTTTAAAGCAAAAAGGATGGCGGGTTCGACTTGATTCGAACTCAAAATATGTTGCTGCTGAAAAAGGATACTTGCGTGAAGTTGGAAATTTGGTTTTCCACTTAGCTGTAGTTGGAATTATTCTTGCCGTCGGAATTGGGGTGCTGTTTTCTTATCGTGGTCAGATGTTGGTGCGAGAAGGAACTGCAGTTGCCAGCACACCTACTCAATTTAGTTCCTTGAGTTTTGGTACTGCAGTTTCAGTTGCCGATTTGCCGGCAGTAACGGTTAGATTGAATAAATTCACCGCAGAGTTTGAGCGGGGTGAAGTTCAGCGCGGCGCGGCTCGTGTATTTGCCGCTGAGGTAAATGTAACTACTGCCACTGAGCAAAAAGATTTAACTATAGAAGTTAATAATCCACTTGAGGTGGAGGGATCAAAATGGTTCTTAGTAGGTCACGGTTATGCCCCTAGAGTTGAGATTACAAATTCTGCTGGCGAGGTAATTTTTTCGGATTCGGTGATCATGCTGCCGCGCGATGGTAATTTCAGTTCGGAAGGCGCAATCAAATTGCCAAACGGCGAGAATGGCCTCGGATTTATAACTGCCTTTTTGCCGACGGCAGATTTTTCTGGTCAACCAATTTCACTTTTTCCAGCACCAGATAACCCAGTTTTATTGCTCTCGGCTTGGCAGGGAGACCTCGGGCTTGATAGCGGCATTCCACAAAATGTTTTCAGTTTAGATGTAACCGGCTTAGATCGAGTCGGGCTAGTTTCACTTCGTCCAGGTGAAGTTTGGCAGTTGCCAAAAGATTTAGGCACGGTTAGATTCATTGGAGTTGAGCGATTCGTCACATTTGATGTTGCTCGCAGCCCAGGCGGACCTTACGCATTGGGCTTTTCTGTGCTCGCCTTAATTGGGCTAATCGTAGGTTTGTATGTGCGAAGTCGCCGTATTTGGCTTAAGCAGTTGTCGGACGGTAGCTTTCAGTTGGGAGCATTAAGTCGGAGTGATCAACCAGGACTGGATCAAGATCTAAATACAATTAAGGCTTTATGCTTTGCCGCTGAGGAGAAAACATAAATGGATACCGCCTTAATAAGTAACTTAGCTGTTTTAAGCTCATCGGTTGTTTTGACTATTGCGACTTTCTTTTCATTCATCAAGTTAACTGGAAGTAAGAATCCAGCAAAGTTTGCGCGAATCTCACTCTCGTTAACGGCACTAGCAACTTTGTTGCTTGCAGTTGGGGTAATTACTAGAGGCGTTGCAGCACAACGTGCGCCATGGGGCAATATGTATGAGTATGCAATTGCAGGCACGTTCGCGGTTTTGTTGGTTTATTTGCTTATGTCGCGAAAGCAAGAACTTTCTGGAATCGCTGTCTTTGTCTTAATGCCATCGCTGCTCTCGCTTGGACTTGCACAGACTGTGCTTTATATTCCAGTTGCAGATTTAGTTCCAGCGCTGAAATCAGGCTGGCTAGTAATTCACGTAGCATCCACCATTATTGCTGGTGGCGGTTTCTCACTTGGCTTCGCATTTGCGGTAGGTCAACTTGTTGCGGCTAACGGCAAATCAAAATTGGCAAAACGATTGCCGGATGAAACACAATTAGAGCTCTTGTCATATCGAGTTTCGGCCTGGGGTTTTGCGGTCTGGACATTTGCGGTGCTTGCTGGTGCGATCTGGGCAGAAGAAGCTTGGGGTCGATTCTGGGGTTGGGATCCTAAAGAAACTTGGGCACTCATAACCTGGATTGCTTATGCGGCATACCTACATGCTCGAGTCACAGTTGGCTGGCGTGGCGGTAAAGCTGCTGCTCTTGCAATTGTTGGCTATGCGACTTATTTATTCAATTTCTTTGGGGTAAATATTTTGTTTGATGGATTACACAGTTATGGTGGTCTATAACTATGAACACTTTTCTTTCTACCCTGCTTTACACCTTAGCCAGACTTGGATTGCTAGGACTATTTCTTGTCGTCGGTTACTTTGCTGGTCTGCGTGGGTACGTATTGATCATTGTTAGTTTCTTAGTTTCGGCAATCGCTAGCCTGTTTTTGCTCGATACGTTGCGGGATCGAGTTTCAACTGGGGTTTTTTCAATGAAAAAGAAAATTGATGATCGAATCGATGCCGCAACCGCTGCCGAAGATGCTTGGATTGATGAGCAGTTAAGAAAGCAAGAAGGCGATACTCAGCAACAAGCCAAGGACGAGCAGTAATCGATTTGTTTGCTGCAAAGTTGGAATTAGATCTTTCCCAGCGGCACCGGCAACAACATCTCGAACTGGTGGCATGGCGATCAGAATCAATAATCCTGATAGTGCGGCAAGTGGTGCCGCAAAGGCAAGCAACATTGCCAACATGATCGAAGCAACTACTGAGCTAAGGTAGAACAATCTAGTTTTCTTATCACCTAATTTGACGGCTAAAGTAATCTTGTTCGCCGATTTATCAGTTGGCAGATCTCTTAGATTGTTCACAATTAGTAATGCCATTGAGAGCAAGCCAATACTTGAACCGGCGACAATTGAGGTAATTGAGATAGTTTCAGTTTGCGCAAAATAACTTCCAACGGTGGCAACCAAACCGAAGAAAATGAAGACTGATAATTCACCAAACCCACGATAGCCATAAGGTGAATTCCCACCGGTATAAAACCAAGCGGCCAAGATCGAAACTGCGCCGACCGCTAGTAACCACCAACTTGTCAGCATGGCGAGAAGAAAACCAGCCATAGCGGCAACTAAAAATGCTGCAATTGCCGCTCGCTTGACTTCAGCAGCGGTAGCTAAACCACTTGCTACTAATCGAGTTGGACCAGTGCGAACCGCATCACTTCCCCTGATGCCGTCGCTGTAGTCATTTGCGTAATTCACTGCAATTTGGAGCGAAATTCCAACTATTGCGGCAAGAACTGCAGTAATTAGGTTCAATTCAGCGTCGCTTATTCCAATTGCCGTTCCGACCAATACTGGAGCAGCGGCAGCTCCTAAAGTTTTTGGACGCGCACCTAGTAGCCATCTATTTTTTGGCTCAGTCACTTGTTAACTCCAGTCGAAGTGAAAAAAGATCTAGTTTTCCCAGATCAGTTCTGGGAAGTTTGTCACGATAGTGAATCCTACATCCCTTAACCGCATTACCTAAGTCATCTATCAAATCAGCAACCAATTTACTTTCATCTATTTCCGCATTTGTGATGACTAAGTGAAGTTCGTCATTGATTAACAGGGCAGCCACTTCATCTTGTGTTGCCTCAGCTGCCCGCTCCTGTAGTTGATTCAGGTCAATAAAGTGTCCCTTTACTTTGACCTTGTTATCACTTCTACCAAGAATTTCTAACCTTCCAGATTCAAAACTTCCTAAATCATGAGAATTTATAGTTGTTAAATCTTCATCAGAATTGCGATAACCCGTTGCATTCATGGGTGATTGAATTAAAACTTCACCTTTATCATTTAAGCTAATGCTGACGCCACTTAATGGTTTGCCATCCCAAACAATTCCACCACAAGTTTCCGTTAAGCCATATGAACTAACAACTTCAACTCCGCTTGAATCTAGTTTTGCCTTTAGGGCTTCTGATAGTTTTCCTGCGCCAATAATCACTTTGTGAAAATAGCGCAGCGAACTTAATTCGTTAATCACATCAAGACGATTTAGATGCTCAGGTACTAGTGCGATGGCATGTAAGCCGGATAGATCTTTAACTGACTTAGCATATGCAGCTAACTGCATTGGATCTGCGGCATTAATTGTTGGTTGATGTAATTGTGATTCTGTCGAAAGTCCACGTAAGGCAGTCATCGTGCCGGCGATATGTTGAACGGGAATAACTAAATGCCATTGTGGGATTGCTCCCAACTCTTCATTAACTGCTGAAATTGATGCGGTGATTGCGTCATAACTAATTAGCACTGCCTTTGGCTCGCCGGTTGAACCGGAAGTTGCAGCGACCAAGCCAATATTTTCAGCAACTGGCTGTTCTGGTGAAATCGCAGTAAGGATTGCTCTTGCTCGCGCAGTGTTCTGTGGCGGAATTAATGCAATCGCCTGTTCTCTTGCGAGCAGGGAACGCAGCGCTAAATTCACCGCTGGGATGTCGCCAGCAGGAACGGTCGCTAAGCCAGTTTTGCTCATCGGTCTTAGGGTAGGGCAATAGACAGCCAATTTAGGGGGAAGGCGAATGACCGTCGATCCAGCACATAGTTCAGTTAAGCCTGGTGCGAAATGGGAAGCAGTTGGGTCCTGGCAGGACATCGAGTATCACCGAGCTGATGGGATCGCCAAGATCACCATAAATCGGCCCAAAGTCCGTAATGCTTTCCGCCCACAAACCGTAACTGAGTTAATGCAAGCATTTGATGTGGCTAGGGATGATGAGCAAATTGGCGTAGTGATTCTTACCGGCAAAGGTGACCTTGCTTTTTGTTCTGGTGGTGACCAGATGATTAGAGGCGATGACGGTTATATCGGAAGCGATCGCCTTGCGGAAAAAGGAATTGGTCGACTTAATGTTTTAGATTTACAAATTCAGATTAGACGATTGCCCAAACCAGTTATTGCAATGATTGCTGGTTATGCAATAGGTGGTGGACATGTGCTGCATGTGGTTTGTGATTTGAGTATTGCCGCTGAGAATGCGAGGTTTGGCCAAACCGGACCTAAGGTTGGTTCGTTTGATGGCGGTTATGGTTCTGGATTGCTTGCGCAGCACATCGGTCAAAAACGTGCACGAGAGTTTTGGTATCTCTGCCGACAATATGATGCTAAGACCGCACTAGATTGGGGATTAGTTAACGCGGTTGTCCCAATTGAAGAATTAGAAATTGAAACAGTGAAGTGGGCGAAAGAGATGTTGCAACATTCACCACTATCGCTTCGAATGCTAAAGGCAAGCATGAATGCAGCCGATGATGGTTTGGCAGGAATTCAACAATTAGCCGGAGATGCAACATTGCTCTACTACATGTCAGAAGAAGCGCAAGAAGGTAGAAACGCTTATCAGCAAAAACGTAAACCTGATTTCAGCAAGTTCCCTAAACGCCCGTGATTTCCGAGTTACTCGATCGAATCTATCCATTTAAGGTTGAGTTAAAAACAACCTTTCGATCTGTTAATCATCGCATTGGATATTTGATTGAGGGCGAATATGGCTTTGGCGAATGGGCACCTTTTGCCGATTACGCGCCGACACCTGCTGCAAAATGGTTGCGAGCAGCGCTGGAAGCTGCCGATATGCCCAGACAAGAAGTATTACGAGATTCAATTCCGGTAAACGGCATCGTGCCGGCTCTGCCGCCAAATGATGCAGTTCATTGGTCAGCCGAGTTGATTTCAAAGTATCAAGTAAAGGCGTTAAAAGTAAAAGTTGGGGATTCGGATCAATTAGCACGTGTTGCTGCGATTAGGTCCGAGTTTGCTGAAATTGAGATCCGAGTTGATGCCAATGGAGCCTATACAAATCTTGAGGCGGCAGAGTTAATTAGTGAATACGCAAAACTAAATGTTGCAGTAATAGAACAACCATGTGCTTCATTGGCGGAAAATCAGAACTTAAAGAACCATGGCGTTTTAATCGCACTCGATGAAACCATCCGGTTGTCTAATGAGATTACTGATGAATTAATTTCGCAGGTGCGAGAAATTGCTGATATTGCGGTTCTAAAACCAATTCCGTTAGGTGGCAGCAAACCAACTTTAGAATTGGCAGAAAGATTAGGTTTACCCGTTATTGTGTCTGGCTCTCTTGATACCAGCATTGGGCTTAGCTATGTGGCTTACGTCGCCGCGCTGTTGCCCACAGCCCCACTCCCAAGTGGTTTAGGCACCTCGGTGCTTCTGGCTGAGGATCTGGTCAAAACTAGTTTGCTTCCAGATGCTGGATTACTATCGGTAGCTCCAATCCAACCCGATCCGCAGTTATTGCAAGAATCCACAAACCGGTTAAGTTCAGTAGAGTTAGCAGAGTTAAAGGAACGATTTATTGCAGCCATTAAGGCAAATTCTGGGGAGAGACGATGAGTGCAACAGTTCAAGCTCGAACCCTCCTCACCGAATTAGTCGTAGCTGGTGTTTCTGATTTAGTAATTGCACCTGGTTCAAGAAATGGACCAATCTCGCTTGCTGCGTTAGCGCACCCACAATTAAATGTAAACGTCCGAATAGATGAACGTTCTGCCGCCTTCACTGCGCTAGGAATAGCAAAGGTTACGGGCAAGAAGGTTGCAGTAGTAGTTACTAGCGGTACTGCTGGTGCACATTTACTTCCTGCTTTGATTGAAGCTGCACAATCAGACTTAGATCTAATTGCAATCACGGCTGATCGACCAAAAAACTTAGTAAATACCGGTTCCAATCAAACGATAGAACAGCTAGGGCTATTTCTTGCGGCGACCAATAATGTGGTGGATTTAGATAGCAGCTGGCCGGCTGAGATGTGGCGAAATGAACTCTCAATCGCGTTAACTCAGCCAGGCGTAATTCATCTAAATTCAAGATTTGCTGAACCGTTAGTTCCGTCTGATCAGTGGCAACCAACTTTAGTTGAGCAGGTTGCGGTAGCTAAATCGATGGAGAAAATTGATGCCAGTGCTTATCTGAATGGTCGCAATGGCGTAGTGGTAACTAGCGGTGATGAGGTTTCACATGCTAGCGAAATCGCACAACGATTAAACTGGCCGCTGATTGCTGAACCAGCAGCGTCACATGTTGCAAATCTGATTTCGAACAGCCCACTAGTTCTTCCGATGCTTGCAGATCAGGTTGAGGTAGTTCTAACTGTCGGTAGAGTTGGATTAGCTCGAAGTGTTAATAATTTAATTAATAACAAACCTCGCATTGCTATTCGAGTGCCAAGCGCATTAACAAATTTAGATGCCATCATGAAAACTACGGGCAGCTTAGATTCAAGCAAACTAACTGCAGCATCCCATGATTGGTTGAATCGTTGGCAGGATTGTGCTTCAGAAATTAACGATCAGGTATCAGCTGCATTAAACGCAGCAGATCTCAGCGGATTACATATTGCTAATTTGTTATTGGAAAATCTGAAGTCAAGTAATTTGCTTTTTGCGGCAGCAAGTTTGAGTTTACGTGATTTGGATTATTTAATGAGACCTAATGCAATTGGAATGTTAACCGCAAATCGGGGAGTTAATGGAATTGATGGCATTGTTGCAACCGCCATTGGCAGTGCACTCGCTTGGCAGCGCAATGGTGGCGGCCAGAGTTATTGTCTGTTGGGTGATGTGGCACTGTTGCATGATTTGTCTAGCTTGACCATACCAACAACGGAAGAACTACCAAACCTGAGATTGGTAATAGTTGATAACAATGGTGGTGGCGTTTTCAGCACCATTGAACAACGTGGCGTAAGTGGTTTCGAGCGGGTGTTTGGCACGCCACATCGAGCAGACTTGACGAAAGTCCTATCTGGTTTAGGAATTCCAACAATTGAAATTAGTCAGAAACTTGACCTAAAGAAAATATTTAATGAGTCAGCTGGCTTATCAGCAGTTGTAATTACTGGAATCGATCGAGATATTGAAGCTGATTTAAGAAAACAATTAGTTAATTTAGCGCGTTAAGGATCGCGCGGAATTTTGCCGCAGACTCCGCAATCTCTGACTCGGAAGTAGATCCAGCTACAACACCGCAGCCGGCAAACAAGCGGAGCTTGTTCTCATTTACCTCAGCACATCTAATTGCTAGGCCAAGATCACCATCACCACTGCCGTCTATCCAACCTATTGGGCCGGCATATCTACCTCGGTCCATTCCTTCAACCTCAGCAATTAGATCTCGAGCACGTTCGGTTGGCGTGCCACAAACAGCCGCAGTTGGATGCAGCGAACCAGCGAGAACTAGTGCTGGTGAATTGTCTGCTACGACCGCGGTAACTTCAGTAGATAAATGCGCAACATTTGCTAGCCGAAGCACCGTTGGCGTTTCGGGCACCACTAGATCGGTGCAATGGACTGCAAGGGCTGCTGAAACAGATTGCACGGCATAGTCATGCTCTTGCTGATCTTTATCGCTTGCCATAAGTCTTGCTTGGAGTAGCTCATTTGTATCTTTATCTTTGTTTTGAGTTATCGTGCCAGCAAGTACTCGAGAGATAATTTCATTTCCTCTTTTTCGAAGTAACATTTCTGGTGTCGCACCAATCAATCCATCGACATAATAAGCCCAGCAATCTGAAAAAGTTGTGGAAAGATTTTCCAGAATTAATCTCACATCAATCTGATTTGCACTGGTGACATTCAAATCTCTAGCCAAAACCACTTTATCGATATCGCCGCGGTTTATTTTATTGACTAAGTCATCAACAATTTTGCCCCAAGATTGTTCAGAAACACTGCCACTAGAAATTTCGATGGCACCAATAGGAGAAGGTGCGGCGTGTGGTCGCTTAATTTCGGCAAGCGCTGCTAGTGGATCCGTGCCATCACTGGTGGTAATCCAATTCTTACCATCAGTTTTTCCAATAACAATTCGCGGCACAATTAAAATACTTGGAGTTGGTTGCGCTCGAAAGCCAAATGAGGCAAATGCAAAAGCCCCAGTGCCTGTAACTTGAACATCATCTGCAATAACTGAATTCTTAACCACGTCACGCCACCATCGGTGCGCCCGCGAAAATCTTTCTTGTCCCAAAATTTCAAATCTGACCGTTTCACCAACTGCAATCATGCCGGTTCGCTCCCGGATCCAAACTGCAATTTTTTGATCAGAGCTCGGCTTAGGGAGCAGGTGCAGCAAATCGCCTGGATCTGGAATTTCGATAGTTTGGAAATTAAGTCCAGGTGCTAACTGCTCAACAGCGGCGGTGGTGCTCACTAAATTAGCCTAGAGCCAAGGCGTCCATCTTGCTGACTTAGTGGGGTAGGGCAGAATGCGCAGGTGGAGAATTACCGAGCGGATCTAACCAAACAGCCAGCAGAGGTTCAGGCAATGTTTGATCGAGTCGCTAATCGCTATGACTTGATGAATGACTTGTTATCTTTGGGACAAACGAGGAGTTGGCGACGTGCCACGGTTGCTGCTCTTGCGGTAAAACCAACTGAGCTGGTTCTTGATTTAGCTGCTGGTACCGGCACTTCAACTGCGGCGATAGCTAAAGCTGGTGCTGAAGCAATTGCTTGTGATTTATCACTAGGCATGCTGCAGGTTGGAAAGCGTCGACATCCAGAGCTGACTTTTATTGCTGGTGATGCCCTGGCATTGCCGTTTGCTGATAACACTTTTGACGCCGTGACAATTTCATTTGGGATTCGAAATGTGAACAATGTCGAGTTAGCGCTCAGCGAGATGTTCCGAGTTACTAAACCTGGTGGCAGATTGGTCATATGTGAATTTTCCACACCAGAGGCACCTTGGTTTAGCGGGATTTATCAGAACTATTTGATTAAAGCGCTGCCAAAGGTGGCAGCCAGGTTTGCCAGCAACCCAGTGGCATACCAGTATTTGGCTGAATCCATCCTGGCCTGGCCAGATCAAGCCAAATTCGCCTCACAAATCCAGAAAATAGGCTGGAGCCAGGTGGCCTGGCGGTCACTTTCCGGTGGGATCGTTGCCCTACATCGGGGCGTAAAACCCAGCAGTTAATTGGCCCAAATTGTGTGGGAACTGCCACACCAATCGCCAGGCAGTCATCCACTCTTGCCCCCTAGGATTAGGGGCAGTTAATTGATGGATGCCTAGAAGGAGTTTGCTGTGGAATTAGCCTGGCCGATCGTCGGTCTGGGGCTTTTAGCCTTTGGCTTTGGCGCCTTCTCCGTTATCGCGTCAGCGCTAATTGGTCCAAAGAAATACAACAAGGCAAAACTAGATGCTTATGAATGTGGCATTGAAGCAACTCCTCAGCCAATGGGCGGTGGTAAGTATCCAATTCGCTATTACTTAACCGCGATGATGTTCATCATTTTTGATATTGAAATTATGTTTTTATATCCATGGGCAGTTAATTATGGTGCGCTTGGCGTATTTGGATTAGGTGCAATTGGTTTGTTCTTGCTGATCGTAACGCTGGCGTATTTTTATGACTGGCGTCGTGGTGGATTGGAATGGGATTAAATGGGTGTTGAAGAGAAACTTCCATCTGGCGTTCTTCTTTCCAGTGTTGAACAGCTTGTCGGATATGTCAGACGAAATTCGCTATGGCCAGCAACATTTGGTTTAGCTTGTTGCGCTATCGAAATGATGGCAATTGGTGCCGGCCGATATGACATCGCTCGATTTGGTATGGAAACTTTCCGCGCTTCCCCTAGACAGGCAGATTTAATGATTGTTGCCGGACGGGTAAGTCAGAAGATGGCACCAGTGCTGCGACAAATTTACGATCAGATGCCAAATCCAAAGTGGGTAATATCCATGGGAGTTTGCGCATCAAGCGGTGGCATGTTCAACAATTACGCAATCTTGCAAGGCGTTGATCACGTGGTTCCAGTTGATATTTATCTACCAGGTTGCCCACCGCGACCTGAGATGTTAATTGATGCGATTCTAAAACTGCACGATCAAATCCAAAATACCAAACTTGGTGTTAACCGGGTTAAAGAAATTGTGGCGAAAGAAGAAGTTGCGCTTAATACGAAACCTTTAATTGAGATGAAGGGATTGTTGGCATGAGCGAATCCAACAATCCACTAGTGCCAACTGGCGCAACTGAACTTCCACTTGTTGATGTTCGAGAAGGCTCGTTTGGTGTTCGCGGTAGCGGAGACACATCTGGTTTTGGTGGTTTAGTTCGTCGAATCTATTTGCCACCAGCTGCAACTAGGCCACTGCCAGGATGGTTCGAAGATGTAGTTGCGTCACTGGAGAATGCTTTGGCAGCTCAAGATCTAAAACCAGCTGATGTCATTGAGCGAGTAGTAGTTGATCGAAATGAATTAACGATCAACGTGCATCGTGCTCACTTGAAGACTGTTATGCAGATTATGCGTGATGAGCCAAGACTTAAGTTTGAAATGTGCATGGGCGTGAGCGGCGTTCATTACCCACAGCAGGAAGATGCTGAACTTCATGCGGTTTATCACATCCGATCTATGACACACAATCGTCAGGTAAGAGTTGAAACCACCGCGCCAGATGTTGATCCTCACATTCCTTCTATAGTTGACGTTTATCCAACAAATAACTGGCATGAACGAGAAACTTATGATTTCTTTGGCATTATTTTTGATGGCCATCCAGCATTAACGAGAATTGAGATGCCAGATGATTGGGTTGGTCATCCGCAGCGAAAAGATTATCCGCTCGGTGGCGTACCAGTTGAATATAAAGGCGCCACAATTCCAGCACCAGATCAACGACGGATGTATTCGCGATGAGTCAAGACAATTTAATTTTTGAAACCGTCAGCGAAGGACAAGAAACTTCGCAAGGTCGGGTTTACACCCTTTCTGGTGGCGATTGGGATCAAGTTAAGGGCGCGCCAACTGGTGAGGCCGAGCGCGTTGTTGTCAACATGGGGCCACAGCATCCATCAACACATGGTGTGCTGCGACTAATTGTTGAACTTGAAGGCGAAACTGTTACTGAAGTAAGACCTGCAATTGGTTATCTACACACTGGAATTGAAAAGAATTTAGAGTTTCGCACTTGGACTCAGGGCGTAACGTTTGTTACCCGAATGGATTACCTATCCAGCTTCTACAGCGAAACTGCTTATTGCCTAGCGGTAGAGAAATTACTTGGTATTACTAATGATGTACCAGAGCGCGCAACAGTTATTCGCGTAATGCTGATGGAATTAAACCGAATTTCATCTCACCTAGTTGCGTTAGGCACTGGCGGCTTAGAGCTTGGTGCGCTAACTGCAATGTTCTTGGCATTTCGAGAGCGCGAGATCGTTTTAGATATTTTTGAGTTAGTAAGTGGCTTGCGAATGAACCACGCCTACATTCGCCCAGGTGGCTTAGCCCAAGATCTACCGCCGGATGCCATTGCCAAGATTCGAGAAGCAATTCCTCGGATTCGAACTGGATTTAAAGATACCGAGAACTTGTTAGTTGGTAACAGCGTTTGGATGGCACGAACAAAAGATGTTGGGGTGCTGGATCTAGATGGTTGCTTGGCGCTGGGAGTAACTGGCCCAACACTTCGATCAACTGGATTTGCTTGGGATTTACGAAAAACAAATCCTTATTGCGGCTATGAAACCTATGACTTTGAAGTTCCAACCGTTGATACTGCTGACACGTATGGTCGTTTCCTAATTAGATTAGCTGAGATGGAGCAATCGCTGCGAATTGTTGAACAATGCTTAGATCGACTTGAGCCCGGTCCAGTAATGGTTGGCGACAAGAAGATTGCTTGGCCTGCGCAGTTAGCAATTGGTGGCGATGGCATGGGTAACTCGCTGGAACACATTAAGCAGATCATGGGCACTTCAATGGAATCATTGATTCATCACTTCAAACTTGTGACTGAAGGATTTGAAGTTCCAGCCGGTCAGGTTTATCAAGCAGTTGAATCACCTCGAGGTGAATTAGGCGTGCACATGGTTTCAGATGGTGGCACTCGTCCATATCGAGTTCATTTCCGTGACCCATCATTTACTAACCTGCAAGCGGTGCCGGCGATTTGCGAAGGTGGTCAGGTAGCAGATTTAGTGGCAGCTATTGCCAGCATTGATCCAGTTATGGGTGGAGTTGATCGATAGTGGCAATTAACGAACAGACTAGAGCTGAGTTGCGAGAGTTAGTTTCGCGATATCCAGAACCACGTTCTGCATTGCTGCCGATGCTGCACTTAGTGCAATCAGTTGATGGTTACATTACCCAAGAAGGAATTGATGTTTGTGCGGCCGAAGTTGGCTTAACTACCGCTGAAGTTTCGGCAGTTGCTTCCTTCTACACCATGTTTAAGCGTTATCCAGTTGGTAAACATGATGTTGGGGTTTGTGTAAAT
>JBJOHY010000125.1:0-7314 GCA_046047475.1 Actinomycetota bacterium
AGCAAACCAAGCGCAACTACGATTGCAATTGCAAACAGGAATGCTCGAGATCTGCCAGATGGCAGACTAGGCGGGGTCGGTCGATCACCGAATGGATTTTGATTGAAGAAAGTCACCGGCGTACTCTAATTGAGGCTAAATTACCCTGCATTACATGAGGGAAATACGCCCGAAGGGTCCGAATTTAGCTTAGTCAAAACATCAATTGCCTCAGCCAGAGTTTTAACTGGAATAGCAGTTAAACCAGCAGGAATTCGCTTTATTGCTTCTTCACAATTTTCATTTGGCAACAAAAATATCGTGGCACCGGCCTTTCTGGCACCAATCATTTTTTGCCTAATGCCACCAATTGCGCCTACTTCACCAGTTGTTGTAATGGTTCCGGTCACCGCAATGTGCTTTTCCCCAATTAACTCTCCCGGCGTTAATCGATCGTAAAGTGAGAGCGCAAAAACTAGGCCAGCACTAGGTCCTCCTACACGCTGATCAGCAAAATTTGCTTGAATCTCAGAGTCAATTTCTGAAGATAAATAGGCACCTATTGAGCCCGCGGTAGGGGAATCTGGTGCTGGCACGGTTGGAATCTGAAACACAAGTTCGTTTTCTCCGCGAATCACAACTAATTTGGCTTTATTGCCTGGCGTAGTTTTGCGAACTTCGGCAATAGTCTCACCGATCGAGGTAACTACTACCTCATTTACTGAGAGTATCTGGTCATTTGATTTCAAAAATTGCGCTGCTGGGCGATCAGCGATTACGTCAACCACAAACACTTTCTCGGTAAAGTCAATATTCAATATTCGCAGCACTGCACCAAGTGCAATTTCTTGTGAGCTGGCAAATGCTCTTGTGCTTTGTGTTCGAGCTTGCTCCGCTGTGATCTCATCTGAGTAATTCGCTCGACGTGGAATCACCGCAATGTCTGGGTTAAGCCAACCATAGATGGCTTCGCCCAGAGTAATCGTGCGCTGCGGACCGCCAACTTCTCTTACCGTAGTCATATCTAATTCACCGCTGGTTGGAAAAACAGTAGCGTTTTCAATGCTAATAAATTCTTGATTTCCTAATTTACCCAAAGTATTAAAAACTGGTCCTGGTTGTTGCGACAAATATGGCACCGGTAACGCAGTTGCAGCGATAATTAACCAAACTAGTAATAATTTGCGCCAGTAACTGCTAAAAATTTCTACTCACCTGGCTTATTCGTGGGATCAGTTACGCGATTTACAGCCTGCTCAAATTTTTGCCTGGCCAATATGTCTTTATCTGGCCGATTTGATCGGCGCGGTTTGGAATGCCAAATCGCCCAGCCGGTGCCAACAATTAGGGTTGCTATCGGCAATGACCACCAAAATAAAGTACTCAATTAGCTCCAATCAGTGGTGGATAATCTAATCCATTTACCAGAATTTGCGCACGGAACTGACTGCGCACACTTAACGTTATCTCGGTATCGTTTGCGGTAAGAAAGTGAGCTGCTAATGAGCATTCCGTTTGGCTTCCAACCGCCCGGTGATGGTGAACCGTTAAATCAGATGGGCCAGGTGTTTGAGCAGCTTGGCAAAATGATGCAAGGTGGCGGGAAGACTGGCATTGATTGGAACTCAATTGCCGAAGTTGCTGGCACCACGGTGGTATCAAACGGTGACCGCCAACCAACCATGAGTGAGATTTCAAGAACTCAGAGCGCTGGCAGAACGGTTGATCTGTGGTTGGATATCGCAACCGTTTATCCAGCAATTGGCACAGACTTACAAGCGTGGTCGCGAAAAGACTTCATTAACTATTCGGTGGAATCCTGGCGCACCATCACTGATCCGGTATTGAGTCGGATGGCTGATTCCATGACCACGATGATGCCAGGTAGTGATCAGATACCGGCGGAGTTGGCCGAATTAGCAAAACCAATGCTCGAAATGGTTAAGGGACTGACTTCAGCAATGGTCGGTATGCAAGTTGGTCAATCATTGGCAGCTTTAGCCATGGAAGTAATGGGTGCTGCTGACGTTGGTTTGTTGTTAACCGCGCAACCAAAGCCAGCCATCATTACGAGCAAAGCTGATGCATATGCCGCTGAGATCAGTGTTAACCCAGAAGACCTACTTCACTTCCTTGCTGCTCGAGAAATTGCCCGACAGCGCTTGTTCAATTCGGTTGACTGGTTAAGCGGAGCCATCATCACGGCAGTTGAAATTCATGCGGCCGGAATGCGGGTTGACACTGCCAGATTGCAATCTGCGCTGGAAGGAATTGACCCTACAAATCCAGAAGCAATTGCGGCTGCGCTGGAAGGTGGCGTGTTAACTCCAGAGCTCACCAAAGAGCAGCAGGCAGCGCTGGTTCGACTCGAGAATTTATTGGCGTTATCTGAAGGCTGGGTGGAAGTTGTTGTGGAATCTGCTGCGGCAGAAAAGCTAGGCAACTATCCAGCAATGTTTGAATCAATTCGTCGACGTCGCGCAGCAGGTGGTCCTGCGGAGAATGCTTTTGCTGCGCTAGTTGGTCTTGAACTCAGACCAAAGCGGACCCGATCTGCTTATCAGTTTTTCCAACACCTAACTGAATTGATTGGTGCAGAGCGTCGAGATTACATTTGGCGAAATTTAGATCTGTTACCCAAAGAAGACGAGCTGGAAAATCCAATTGAATTAGCAGAGCGGGTTGCTACCGCACTTTAGTAGCTATCGGCATGACTCATACCAGCAAGAAATGCCTCAGCCTCCAAATATCTTGGGTGACGTTTAACTAAATCATAAAATTCTTTATTGTGGTCATGATGTAATAAATGAGCTAACTCATGTAGCAGCACCACTTCAATTACATACTCCGGTGCCGTTGCCAACCTTTTTGCAATCCGAATAGTTCGATCAACTGATGTGCATGAACCATGAAGCTCTCGCTGACGGCTTGACCAAGTGATTGAGGTTGGTTTCAAATCGCCAAATTCCGGTTGTAGATATTTGGTCAGTAACATCTCGCTCAGTGTGATCAACTCTTCATCGCCCATTACTGATTCGGCAGCAATAATTCGAGAAGTTAACTCCAGAATATGAGTGTCAATTTCTTTTCTTGACATACGTGCTGGCACTGAAATTATCAATCGGCCGGATTCTCGCCAAGCGGCAACTGATCGAGTGCGTTTTTTTGATCGCCGAACTTCCACCACTTCTTCTGTGTTGGTCGGGGCAAACTCCAACTGAGTTTGCTCTTCGTCGCGCATTTAAACCTTCTTATCTTAAATTCTGTGAACTTTTTTTAATCCACACGGAAGTTTAGACAAATACTGCAAATTTATGAGGAAATCAGCGAAACTTGATGAATAACCCAATCGCTATCAACAGCGATATGCACAAACTGTGCGCAAAAAACTAGCGCTATTCCCCAGGTTTTCCCCACCTTTCTCCACAAGCTACTTTGACTACCGAATTGCCGACCTCTAATTTTCGCTTGGGTCCGGCGAGATAACGGATCTGGCGCCAGCAAGGGGAAGGCTGACGGCAGATTGTGTGCCTCGTCGGACTCATTTATTTTGTACTCACAACAACTTTTTGAGAATCATTTTCATTAAGAATTTCTCGGCGCGCCTGGGTCTCTCAACCTGACATCGAGCACACCAAGCGCGTAGTGTGAGGGCGCTCTCGTGAGGGGGCTGGGAGGAGGAGATGCAATATGTCAGATTCATACACAGGTGAGGCCTACTGCGTAAAGTGCAAGGAGAAGCGAAGCTTCACTGGCAACATCGAAGTTACTAATGGTCGCCGCTTTGCTAAGGGTATTTGCCCAACTTGCGGAACAAAGGTAACCAGAATCTTGGGCAAGGCCTAAACCGAAACGTAGTATTCACAGACCCGCAGTCCATTGGCTGCGGGTCTGTCTTTTTGTGGAGAAAATCAATCTGCGTCACAAAAGTGGGTTCTACTTCGGCACGTGGAACTAAATCTAAAGCCAAAACTGCGTAATGCCGCTGCCACTGCACTTCGAGATCGAAACTGCATTCAACTTAACTTAGATCCAGCTCACTCCCTGCTGTTAACTGGTGAAGTCGGAAGAATCCGACAATTCTTAAATTGTCTGGATGGCACTCATACTGTGGCAGAACTGATTGAAACTTATCCGTTTGCGCAATCTGCATTATTCAGCCTAGCTAAGCGGGGCCTGCTAGAAACTGAATTACTAAACAGTCAGCTAACCGCAGACCTAACACCAATACAACTTCAGCAATTCATTGTCAGCCAACGCAGCTACCAATCTGTAAATAGTGATCTGAATTACGCGCAGTTGCGATTGACTCGGTTAACAAACTCCTACTTATGGCTAGGGACCGCTGGTCCTGCTTCTGCCCTATTGTCGCTGATGTTGGCACAACAACAAATTGGCCGAATCAAGCTGGAAAAGCTGGAGGAATTCGCGGCAGCAGATCTGCCGCCATGGCTAATCAGCTCGGCAATTGACATATCTACTCTTTTGCAACAAGCATCGGCAAAAATTAAGTTAACCCAACCTCCCGGCACTCCCGCGCCAGACTTAATAATCATTGCTGATGAGCCATGGCTGGATCCAGCAATTACTCGCAGTTATCTAAATCGTGGCATTCCACATCTATTCATTGCACCAACCGTGTCGCAAGTTGCCGTAGGTCCGTTGGTGCTACCTGGTCAAACTAGTTGCCTTAACTGTGCTGAACAAATTATTTCCAATGTTGATCGATCGTGGCCAACTATGCGCAATTTGATCGGACCAAACCAAATTGATCAGACTGACTGGGCGCTACTGCAACTATCAGTGAGTTTTGCCGCAACTGCAATTATCAGCGGGGTCTCTAGTGGTTCTTGGGATAATTCGTCGCTATTGAATCAACAATGGCGGTTTCGCCTACCTGGACCGCGAATTGAAGTTCACCCGCAACCCGCCAGCATGTTCTGTGAATGCCAGTGGGGAAAACTGGCAGCCTAACCTGCGGGTGCGCAGATGCCCATTTCCAGCGAGAATTCCGCCATGTCAGAAATTCCTCGCCGAACTTTCACGAGAACCGCGCGCTTAGCATCGCTGCCGATAGGCGCGATGAGCAGGTCTGCTGCGAGTTTTGGTAAACGATTAACCGGGGTGTCGGCAGAGGAAATTGCGGCAGATAATCAGGCACGAACCGCAGAGCAGTTGTTTCGGGTTTTAGGTGAACTTAAAGGCGGTGCCATGAAAATTGGCCAGGCCTTATCGGTAATGGAAGCTGCTTTTCCAGAAGATGTGGCAGCACCGTATCGAGCTTCCCTAACCAAACTTCAAGATTCCGCTCCACCTATGTCGATGACCACGGTTGATAGTGTGATGCGAGGTGAGTTTGGTGAAAATTGGCGGGATCGATTTTTAGAATTTAGTGAAACACCAGCAGCGTCGGCATCTCTGGGTCAGGTTCACCAAGCAGTTTCAAAAGATGGTCGGAAAGTTGCAGTAAAGATCCAGTATCCAGGTGCAGATAAAGCTTTGCTTAATGACTTTGAACAAGCTGCCAGATTTGCGCGAATTGCTCAGCCAATTGCGCCGGGGTTAGATTTCAAATCTTTGATGGATGAAATGCGAAAAGTTTTGGCGGAAGAATTGGATTACTTCCGAGAAGCGCAGGCACAACGAAAATTTGCGCTCAGCTATGACGGCGATCCGAATGTTCGCATTCCACATATTCTTGCCGCAACAGCACATGTATTGATCTCGGAATGGCTGGACGGAACGCCGTTATCGAGAATAATCGAGTCTGGAACTAAAGAGCAGCGCGATCATGCCGGTGAGCTTTATCAAACTTTCTTGCTTTCTGGTCCATCTCGGGTGGGGATGCTGCACGCTGATCCACATCCTGGAAATTTCCGCATAACACCAGATAACAAATTAGGCGTTTTGGACTTTGGTGCTGTCGCCCGATTACCGGAAGGCTTTCCATCAGCGATGGGTCAATTACTTGCAATTGCAATGACTGGCGATGCTGATCGAGTTATTGAAGTGATGCGTAGTCAAAACTTCATTTTGCCCGATGTGGAGATCAGCCCAACTGCTGTGCTGAATTACTTATCACCATTTACTGAGCCAGCGCAAACCGAGAAGTTTGAATTCAATCGCGATTGGATGCGCGAACAATTTGGTCGAGTGAATGATCCGAGAAATCCTGATTTTTCAACTGGTCTAAAGTTAAATCTGCCAGCGCAATATGTTTTAGTGCACCGAGTTTGGCTTGGCTGCATTGGCGTGCTCAGTCAGCTAAATGCCGAAGTTGGCGTTAGAGCTGAGATTGAACGATCAATGCCAGGGTTCTTAGATTATTTAGCCAATAGCTCTGCAAAATCTGCCTGATATTTAGTTACTTTCGCTGGCGTCACTCCGGCGATTCCAAGTTCATGTGCGGCAGCTAAATCGCCAACTTCAGCTATTGCGCGAAGTGCCACATCAGTGAAGATTAGAAACGGCGCAACTCCCTGCATGTTGGCCACTTCGCTTCGCCACTGGATCAGCCGATCCATAACCTCAGATGCAACCCATGGCGCACAGCTATGGCACCTAACTGCGGCAATTTCAGCTGGGGTTACCAGCCCTTTTTGACAGAAGCGGCAATTGGCTACCTTAGGCTTATGGCTCACCGCAGCATTACTTTGCTGCTGAACTTTTGATGCTGCGGTAACTAGATCATGGTCAGCATCAGCCGTCAAAATTGATAAAAACTCGGATGGTCCTCGATCTCTTGAATATGTAAGTAGCAAATTATCTGCTGCGCGAGTTAGGCCAACATAAAACAAACGTCGTTCTTCTGCTATCTGATCTGAAGTTAACTCCAAACCAAATGGCTCATAAGGCAGAAGTTGATGGTTAACTCCTGCAATTGCAACTGCTCGCCACTCCAAGCCTTTAGCAGCATGGATTGTCAGCAAATCGATGCCGCCTCGTTGTTGATTTAAGTTTGTTGATAAACCTATTTGAGTTAGCGCTGAATCAATTAGATTTAGTTGCGCATTAAGCCGAGTCAGCACGGCAATCTCCTTCAAGGCCAAACCTTGAGATACCTGCTCGGAAACCCAAGTGGCAACTGCTGCGGCTTCAGCTCTTGCATCTGCTAAAGACTTAACTTCAATGCTGCCAGCGATGTCGCGCTGACTGACGGTAGGGATTTCAGCAAAGCTGTTTGCGGCGTGAATAATTGCTGGAGCCGATCGGTAACTACGCGTTAACTTTGCGATTGTTGCATTATTAAATCGCTGTTGCAGTTCAACTAGAAAACTAGATTTTGCACCAGCAAAACCATAAATAGCTTGACCTGGGTCACCAACTACACATATT